>NZ_JAYGHW010000003.1:0-116736 GCF_034932185.1 Spirulina sp. CCNP1310
TGATTCACAGCGAGGATGAGGATGAAGGATTTAGGGATCAGGGGTTTGGGGTTGGGGGTAATGATTGCCCTCCTTTCTAATTCAGTCGCACAGGGGCAATTGTTGCCGGATCAGACGTTGGGGGGGGAAAGCTCGCGCATTGTTCCCCTGTGTGCAACGGTGGATCAGATTCAAGGGGGGGCGATCCGGGGGATGAACCTGTTCCACAGTTTTGAGGCTTTTAATGTGGAGGCGGGGCGGGGGGTGTTTTTCCAAAACCCGGAGGCGATCGCCAATATTCTCACCCGTGTTACGGGGGGCGATCCCTCTCGCATTTTCGGGACGTTGGGGGTGTTGGGGGATGCGAATTTATATCTGATTAACCCCAATGGGATCATTTTTGGAGAGCAGGCCCAACTTGATATTCGCGGTTCTTTTTTCGCCACAACCGCCGCGAGTATTCCTTTGGGGGAAGAGGGCCTGTTTAGTGCGACGCAGCCGGAAATGAGTAATCTCATTGCCGTTGATCCCGGTGCGCTGTTTTTGAATCAATTGGCCCAGCAAAGCCGGATTGAGAATCGTTGAGCGTTGCAGGTGGGGGGGGATCTCACTTTGGCGGCGGGACAGTTGGATCTAGAGGGGCAGTTACGGGCCGGGGGAAATTTAACGCTTCAGGGTGGGGAGGGGTTAAAGATTCGCGATACGGTGGATCAGCCGTTTTTAGCCGTTGCGGGCCAGAATTTAACCCTGGAAAGTCAGCACATTGATATTTTCGCCCTCAATCATGGGGAGAGTGAAATCGTGGCGGGGGGGGATTTGGTGCTGCGATCGCCCCTCCCGGTGTTAGGCGATGCCCATTATTTTGCCGGGGGCAATTTCCGCATTGAGGAGCCGGGGGGCGAGTTGGGTCAGTTGGAAAGCCCCAATGATCCGGTGATTCGGGCGCGGGGGGATGTGAGTATGGCAGGCTATACAGGGGCCTCGCTCCATATTCTCGCGGCGGGTAATGTGACAATCCCCGGCACGATTCGGATTACCGGAGCAGATTTTGTCAACGGTTTAATCGAAACGGTGACGCTTTCCGATGGTTCAACGCTGAATATTAACGGCAAGACTCAGCCCACCCTCGATATTCGCGCCGGGATGAATTTGGGAGCGATCGCCTCCACCATTAACCCCGGCAGTCTAGCAACGATCAGTAATCCCAACAATCCCCAAGGCTCAAACATCACCCTCGGCACTGTGACCGGAGAAGGTGGATTGTTTGGAGATCCTATTCAAGTGTTTTTAACCAATCAATATCAAGCCAATGCCAATTTACCGGCGGGCAATATCACGGTGAATAGTATCAGCACCAGTACGGGATCTTTTAGCTTCTCCTCTGCTGGCAATATCACCATCGATAGCCGGGGAAATCTCAACGTCACAACATTGAGTACAGATTCTTTTTTTGAAGGTGCGGGCAATATGCGCTTGATTGCCCAAGGCAATACCAACGTTGGCACAATCAATGCTAGTTCTGGTTTCAGTGATGCGGGAGATGTGAATATTACCGCTCAGGGAGATATTGCGATCGCCAATTTGAGCGAGGTTTCCAGTGGGTTCACCACAGGAGGAAACCTAAAACTCACTGCTGGAGGGTCAGTCCAAACAGGAGAAATTGATCTGTTCGGCTTTGGTGGGAATGGTGGAACTTTAGACATCCAGGCAGGCAGCAACATTACCACTCAAAAAATTGATGGACTGACCTCCGGCGGAATAGGGGCAATGGTAACGATGCAAGCCGGGGGTGCAATCAATGCGGCAGCGATTGATACGTTTTCGAGAAATATTCAAGGGGGCAATGTTGAATTGCGAGCGGCGGGCAATATCAATGTCACTCAAATCAACCGCCTCAGCGAGGCGACTGATCCCAACTTTTTTGTTCAAAACGGCAACATCACCCTCAACAGCACCCAAGGCGGCATCAATGCCGGCCCCCTCTTTAGTAGCGCCACCCAAACCAATGGCGGCAACGTCGTAATTACCGCCCGCAACACCGTCACCACAGGAGGAATTGCTGCCTTTGGCACTGGTGTTAATCGCTCCGCTGGGGAAATTAATATCCACACAACCCATGGAGATTTGAATCTCAGTAGTGGCGAATTAAATACCGGCGCAGGAACCAATAGTCGAAACGGTGGGGAGATTAGCCTCAGGAGCGATCGCGGCAACATCAACTTAGGATCCATGAATACCTCCGGCGGCCTCAACGGCGGCGGCGGCAATGTCACCGTCCAAGCCGGGGGAGCCGTCACAATGCTACGGGAAGAAATTTTTGGCCAAACCCGTGGCCCTGCCCAAGCAGGCAATGTCGTGATTGAGGCCGCAACCTTTCGATTAGCCGAAGGCGCAAGAATCACCTCCAGTACAAGGGGGGCTGGCAATGCTGGGAATATCCGGATCAACACCAGCGGCGCAATCAACCTAGATGGAACGCTGACCAATGGCAACAACGCCGCAATTTTCAGCAATGCTATTGCGGGATCTACCGGCCAAGGGGGGATCATCACCCTCGAAGGCAGCACCATCGCCCTCAACAACGGAGCGCAAATTTCCACCAGTACCAATAGCTCCGGCAACGCTGGCAATATTAACTTGCGGGCAGGCGATCGCCTCATCATCCAAGGATCTAACGGCGCAATTTCCAGCGGCGTATTTAGTGAAGTCAATATCAATGCCAACAACGCCAGCGGCGGCGTTATCACCGCTAACGCCCCCATCATTACCCTCAACAATGGCGGCGTAATGACTGTCAACACCCGTGGCTTAGGGGATGGCGGCAGTATTATCCTCAATGGCCAAGAGATCACCTTTAGCGGCGTTGGGGCCAATGGCTTGAATAGTGGCTTGCTCAGTACTGTGCAACCCCTAGGCATTGGCAGTGGTGGCCAAATTCAAATCAACACCACCAACCTCAATATTTTCAATGGGGCGCAGGTCAATTCCCGCACCGAAGGCCGGGGCAATGCCGGGGTGATCGGCATTACAGCCGGGGGAAACACCACCATCAGCGGTGGGTTTCTTCTCAGTGATGTGGCCAGCAACGCAGTTGGTACGGGGGGCAATATTAATCTTCGTAGTGGCAACCTCGTCCTGACCAATCAAGGCAATATTTCCACCAATAGCCTTGCCACTGGTCGCGCTGGCAATATCACCCTCAACATCACCAATCGTTTCGACAGCAACAAGAGTTCCATCACTGCCACCTCCAGCCAATCTGGGGGCGGCGATTTAACTATTAATGCGCGGGATACCCGCCTGCGCAATGGTAGCCTGATCAGTACCAGCGTTTTTGATGGCACAGGCGGCGGCGGCAATATCAATATTGATTCCTATATTTTCATTGCCCTCGAAGATAGTGATATTCTCGCCAATGCCTTTCGGGGTGATGGGGGCAATATTCGCATTAATTCGGCGGCGTTTTTGGCGGATTTCTTCTCCAGTGGGGCGGCCTTTTTCGTCGGCAATACCGGCGATTTTAGTCAGTTTCGCGGCAATAATCGGGTGGATATTTCCGCCTCCTCTACCTTTGGCCGTAGCGGTCAAGTCTTTACCCCCGATTTTACCTTTTTACAAAACTCCCTCTCTGCTCTAGATGACCGTTTTGCCAATGTTGCCGATGCTTTGCGGGGCAGTTGCATCAGCCGCCAAAATGAGCAACAGGGTAGTTTTGTCGTCACCGGAACCGGGGGAATGCCGGTGAATCCCAATGATCCCCTCCAGGGACAGTATGGCGCAAGCCAGGTGCGATCGCTCGGCGAAAATATCACCACAATGCCCAGTCAAACCACTACCCCCACTCCCCAATGGCAACGGGGGCAAGCAGTAACAGAGGCGGCGGGGATTCTGGTGACACCCACAGGGGAAATGGTGCTAGCCACGGCTCCCCAATTGCGGGCGATGCAAACTGCTAATGCCTTGATCTGTACGGTAGATTAACCCTCCTAGTTCATCCGGGAGGCAAACCAAAAGGCTAAAATCACCGTACAGATGAAGAGAAAGGTGCAGAACAGATCTACCCAGGTGTGCCAGGTTTGGGAGTGAATCAGAGTCATTCCTGTGGGGGAGAAACTAGCTTAATGGTATCAGATTGGACTGATGATGATAGCAGTTTATGCGTTAAGGGCATGAACTCTAAACCCACAGCCTTCACCTACAATGGAGGGCAATGATCTTTCCCCTGTCAGCCATGCCCATTGTAAGCCTCCTCCCTGTATCTAGCTATGATGCTGATCTGCTGAGAGCGAAATTAGCGGAACTCCTCGCCCCCTTTGGCGGCATGGAGGCAATCGTGAAAAAGGGCGATCGCGTCCTCCTTAAGCCCAACTTACTCACCGGCAGCCGCCCCGGTCAAGAATGTATCACCCGCCCCGAACTGGTGGCTGTTGTGGCGGAAGCTGTGATCGCTGTTGGGGGGAAACCCTTTATGGGGGATAGTCCAGCTTTTGGAACCGCTAAAGGGGTGGCCCGTAGTAATGGGTATTTGCCGATGTTACAGGATTTAGGGATTCCCGTAGTGGAATTTCACGGCCAACGTTACGAGGTGGCTGCTGCGGAATTTAACCATCTCCGCCTCAGTAAAGAAGTAATGGATGCGGATGTGGTGATTAATCTGCCTAAGGTGAAATCCCATTGTCAACTGACCCTCACCTTGGGCGTGAAAAACCTGTTTGGTTGTGTGCCGGGAAAAATGAAAGCTTGGTGGCATTTGGAAGCGGGGAAAGATGCGGCCCGGTTTGGGGAAATGTTGGTACAAACCGCAGCGGCGATCGCCCCCAATTTAACAATTATTGATGGCATTATTGGCCATGAAGGCAATGGCCCCAGCGGCGGAGAACCTCGGCATTTGGGGATTTTGGGAGCAACAGATCAGGTATTTGCGGGCGATCGCGCTTTTGCTACGATCCTTGGTGTTGACCCCGATACCGTCCCCACCCTCGCCGCTGCCCAACGGTTAGGACTGACTCCCCCTTGGGAGGAAATTAGATTTCCCCACGCTCAACCGAAGGATCTGGCTATCTCTGATTGGCGGCTTTCTGATCATCTTGTGCCTATTGATTTCGGCGCACCCCGAATCTTAAAATCCACATTCAAACATCTTTATATTCGTTGGATTAAAGAACCCATTGCCGCCTATCGTCGGGGTTAATCGCAGGGAAAAAAGTGCTACCTTGAATAGATCACAACCGTTGAAATATGATGGAACTGCTGCACCGGATTCGCTGTTCTTTGCCTGTGGCGATCGCTCTCCTCTGTGGGGGAAGTTTACCGGCGATCGCCCAAACCGCTCAAACCACGATGCGCATTCTCACCATCGGCGATCTTCCCTATAGCGAAGCGGAAGAAGATGAGATGAATACGACGCTGCGCCGGGCGATCCAAACTGGAGAATTTCCCTTTGTAATCCACTATGGCGATCTGAAAAGTGGGGGTGAATCCTGCACCGATCGCCTCCTCACAATCCGCCGTAATGATATCTGGAACCTCCACCCCGGCCGGGTTTTTTATACCCCTGGAGATAATGAATGGACAGATTGCGATCGCCCCTCCCTCACCCAACGCTTTTCAGAACTGGAAAGACTCGCTTTTCTCCGTCAACTCTTTTTTAGCCAACCCCTGGATCTCCCCCCAGAATGGGACTATCAACAGCAGCCTTTATTCCCCGAAAATGCCCGTTGGCGACAGGGGGAAATACTATTCCTCACGCTCCATATTGTGGGAACCAATAATGGTCGCCACGAAATTTTATTAGATGATCCAGAGATGGCGATCGCCCAAGTGGAAGCCCGTGATCAAGCCAATCGCGTTTGGTTGCAAGCCGCCTTTGAAGATGCAACCCAAAAGCCCACCCGTGCTGTAATGATCACAACCCAAGCAGATCTCAGCGATGGTCATGGGGAAGAACCTTGTACTGCTAAAAACCCGACGGATTGCAATGGTTATCTCGCCCTCCGGACGCAACTCACCACGCTAGCATCCCAGTTTGAAAAACCCGTTTTATTGGTTCATGGTGACACAAATCCCTATTGTTTAGACCAAGGTTTTGGCGGTTCCCAAGCACCCAATCTTTGGCGGCTCAATGCTTGGGGCGATTTCCAAACCCCCACCGATGCTACTGAAATTTTGATCCAGCCTGATGATCAAGATCAACCTTTTGTTGTGGAAACTTTACTGCACCGGCAAAAGCCAACTGTAGGTTGTGAATGAGCTTCCTTGGTTCTGGGGTGAAAAATTTTTCGCCCCTACTTTTCCCTTGATTGGAAGATCAAGGTTGTAGGCCGTAGAAGAAAATGATTAAGGCTGGGGTGGCGAAGGTTTGGATGCAGGTGAGGGGCGCACCAATGCGGGTGAAATCAAAAAAGCGATAACCCCCTGGGCCATAAACCATCGTATTGGTTTGGTAGCCGATGGGAGTCATGTAACTGTTAGAAGCGGCAAACATTGCCGTAAACATAAAAGCAAAGGGGTTTAAGCCTAAGGTGTTGGCCACCGCCGCCGCAATGGGTAACATTAACAAAACCGATGCATTGTTAGAAAGGATTTCTGTTAATAATGCTGTTGATAAATAAAACATCACTAACAGCCAATACCCGGAAAAATTCCCCGAAAATACCAATAACTGATCTGCAATCCACTGCGTTGCCCCCGACTGCTCCATGGCTGTACCGAGGGGGATTAATCCCGCTAATAAAAAGATAATATCCCAACGCACTGCCCCATAAATTTCCCCCGGTTTTAAACAGCCTGTTAATACCATTAAAACAACACCCGCTAAAGCACTCACCAAAATAGGCATAATATCAAAAGCAGCCGTGAGGACAACGACGAGGCCGATAAGTATGGCGATCGCTGCTTTATTTTGGCGCATCATCTCCACATCTCGCTCTTCCAATACCAACAATTCCCGCGTTGTTTGTAACCCGATAAAACTCTGTTTTGGCCCCTGCACTAGCAGCACATCCCCAAACCGCAACGGCACACGACCAAACCGGCCCCGCACCACCTCCGCCCCCCGCCGAATTGCCAACACTGTTAAGTTATACCGCTGGCGAAACCGCATTTCCTTCAACGTTGTCCCCACGAGGCGAGAATTGGACATGATCAACACCTCAGCCATTTTCTCTTCCCCAGATTCTAAATCCGTGGTGAGCGAGTCCTTAAACTTAACATCGGGGAGAATATCTAAACCCTGTTGTTCACGAATTTTCAGCAACTCCTGCCGCGAGCTACGCACGACTAAAATATCCCCAATGCTGATCACTTTATCCGCTAAAGGGGGTGAAAATCTTGTCCCTTGGCGAATAATTTCCAACACATCTAAATCAAACTTGCGTTGAATTTGGCTAGCTTGGAGTGTAGTCCCCACCAGAATGGATTGTGGCGTGACTAAAACTTCCGTGACATAATCTTTCAAGTTGTAATCATCGACGATCAAATTACCGGCGGAAGACTTGCGATCGGGCAAAATCCGGGGCGCGAAAATGGTCAAGTATGTTAAGCCAATGGCAAACACACAAAGACCCAACTGTGTAAACTGAAAAATGCTAAACTCACCATAACCAAGCTTTGCAGAAAGACCGCTGGCGAGAATGTTGGTTGAAGTACCAATTAGGGTCAGCATTCCTCCCAAAATAGAGAGGTAAGAAAGAGGAATTAAAACTTTAGAAACAGAGATTTTTTGCTGTTTGCACCAATCTTCAATAATTGGTAATAGGATCGCCACCACCGCAGTATTGTTTAAAAATGCAGAAATGGGGCCGACTAACAACCCCATGGCTAAAATTTGGCGGTTGGGACTATGGCCCCCCAAGCGGATCAGCAGTTTTTTAATAAACTGAATGGCTCCGGTTTTAGCAATGCCAGCACTGAGGATAAACATCGCCATCACGGTAATGGTAGCACTGTTGCCAAACCCCGCAATACCCTGTTCTGGAGTGACTAATTTTAAGACCATTAAGCTCACCATAATGATGATGGCAATCAGGTCAACGGGTAAAAGTTCTGTGATGAATAATAGTAAGGCTGCGGCAACAACAGCCAAGGTTAAAATCATATTCATGGGCATTGAATAATCCTCAGCATCCAGCGGGGGGGGTGATTTGATGATAGTCACAATACCAGGTGACGAAACGGGCTAAACCTTCGGCGAGGGGGGTACTGGGGCTAAAGCCCACATCCTGCCTCAGGTCTTCGACATCGGCATAGGTGCGAGGCACATCCCCCGGCTGCATGGGGAGCATATTTTTCACTGCCTTGCGCCCTAGACAGGTTTCGAGGATTTCAATCATCGTCATCAGTTCAACGGGCTGATGATTGCCGATGTTATAGACTTTGTAGCGGGCTTGGTTGGGGCCTTGGGGTTCAGGGATTTTCGCCATCACCCGCACAACGCCTTCAATTACATCGTCAATGTAGGTGAAATCCCGCTGCATTTGGCCGTGATTATAAACATCAATGGGGCGATCGCCTAAGATCGCCTCGGTAAATTTCCAATAGGCCATATCGGGGCGGCCCCAAGGGCCATAGACGGTGAAGAACCGCAGGCCGGTCATGGGAATATTGTAGAGATGGCTATAGCAATGGGCCATCAATTCGTTCGCTTTTTTGGTGGCGGCATAAAGGCTAACGGGGTAGTCCACATTATCCTCGACGGCAAAGGGAACTTTCGGGTTTTGGCCATAGACGGAACTAGAAGAAGCATAGACCAAATGTTCTATTTGCTGATGGCGACAGCCTTCGAGGATATTCACAAACCCCACGAGGTTACTATCTACATAGGCATGGGGGTTTTGGAGGGAATAGCGCACCCCGGCTTGGGCGGCGAGGTGGATAACGGTGGTGAAAGGGCGATCGCCAAACAACCGCACCATTCCCTCCCGATCCGCCAAATCCAAGGACATAAACTCAAAATTGGCATGAGGGCGTAACAGGGCCAACCGTGCTTCCTTCAAACTGACCGGATAATAAGCATTGAGATTATCCAACCCGATCACGGTTGTTCCAGGGGTTTGGAGCAATCGTTGGCAGAGATGAAAACCCACAAAACCCGCTGCTCCTGTAACCAAAATTGTCGTCATGGTGTTTTTAGATAAAATCCGCCTCATCAGATCATTGATGATGAGGTAGGGGCGAAAAATTTTTCGCCCCCACGCCCATTAATTCTACAACCCGATTACCGCTAATCCAGAAAGAGTGGACTTCCGTCCGCAATACGAACCTTAGGAACCAGCGGAACCCTTAGCCCGCGTGCCGAAATACACCTTACCCCGTTGGGAATCTAGGGTCAGGATTGCCCCTTCGCTGATTAATTCTGTCGCGTGCTTTAACCCGACAATCACCGGAATCCCCAACCGCAGACCAATCACCGCCGCATGGCTGGTGAGGCTGGATTCTTCCGTAATAATCCCCCCCGCTTTGCGGATCACATCCACATAATCCGCATTGGTGTGGGGGGCGACAAGGATTTCCCCAGGGCTGAAATTGCCAATCTCGCGGGGATTGCGCACGACCCGCGCCCGGCCAGTGACAGATCCTTCCCCAATGCCCACCCCTTCACCCAACACCGCCGTCACCACTTCCACCTTAATCAAATCCGTAGAGCCAGCCACCCCCTGCAATGTACCGGCGGTGAGGATCACCAGATCCCCATCATGGAGCAATTGCTTTTCCTGGGCCACATTCATCGCCGCCTGAAACGTTTGGCTCGTGGAGGGCAAATCTAACACCAACAACGGCCGCACCCCCCACACCAATTGCAACTGCCGCGCCACATCCACATGGGGCGTAACAGCCAAAATCGGGGTATGGGGGCGGAATTTGGAGACATTACGGGCGGTGGCCCCAGTTTTCGTCAAGGTCATAATTGCCGCTGCGTCCAACTGTTGGGCAATGTGGCTGACTGCGCCGGAAATGGCGTTAGGAATGGAACGTTGGGGATTTTTAAAGTGGCGGTGGGCGGGGGCTTCCTGTTCCACACAGAGGGCAATACGGGTCATCGTCGCCACCGCTTCCACGGGGTAATTACCCACGGCGGTTTCATTGGAGAGCATGATCGCATCGGTGCCATCAAGGATGGCGTTGGCCACATCAGAAACTTCGGCACGGGTGGGGCGGGGGCTGTTGACCATGCTATCGAGCATTTGAGTGGCGGTAATCACCGGAATCCCTAAACGGTTGGCGGTGGCGATCAGGCGCTTTTGATGGAGGGGAACCTGTTCAGCGGGGAGTTCTACGCCTAAATCCCCCCGCGCCACCATCACCCCATCACAGAGGGCGAGGATCGTGTCCATCTGCTCGATCGCCTCGTGTTTTTCGATCTTGGCAATCACCGGGACGGATTTGCCCGTACTGGCGATCAGTTCTTTAATTTCGAGAATATCCTGGGGCCGCTGCACAAAGCTGAGGGCGATCCAATCCACGCCTTGATCGAGGCCAAACATCAGATCCTTGCGGTCTTTTTCCGTTAAGGCGCTGACGGTGAGGGAAACATTGGGGAAATTCACGCCTTTATTATCGGAGAGTTTCCCCCCCACGACGACGCGACAATGGAGTTCTTTGGCGCTTTGATCCACCCCATCAACCACCATTTCCACCTTGCCATCATCGAGGAGAATCATTGCCCCTGGGGGAACTTCATCGGTGAGCTTGGGATAGCTGACGTAGGCAATTTCATGGGTACAGGGGACGGGATGACTGGTGAGGATGAAGCGATCGCCCTTATTCACCTGTACCGGCCCCCCCTCAAATTTCCCTAAGCGAATTTTCGGCCCCTGGAGATCCTGGAGAATCCCCACCGGCTGATCCAATTCAAAGGCGGTTTGGCGAATCAAACGCACTGCCCGATGATGATCCTCATGGGTTCCATGGGAAAAATTGAGCCGCAATGTGGTCGCCCCAGCCTCAATCAACTCCCGCAAGATCTCTGGCTTTAGGGTGGCAGGGCCAACGGTGGCAACAATTTTCGTCCGGCGCGGGGAAGGGTTCGAGCGGCTCACGCCAGCGGTTAGGGCATCAACGGGCAAGTCCATCATTGGAGGATTTTCAAGAAAAGAAGTTCAGCAGTTTACAAATCAAGGGAAGCCAGAGGGAAACATTCCACCCATAACCCGTTATGGTCGCATGAATTGACGGGCTTGCGCTAGAAAAGCCCTGTCTTAACCCGATGAAGCATGGCTTGGGGAAATAGTTGCCCCGGCTTGGAGCAATGCCGTCGCTTCTTGGGCATTGACGGGGCGGGAGAAAAGATAGCCTTGGCCCAGTTCACATTCCAGGGCTTGGAGCCATTGCAACTGTTGCGGGGTTTCAATGCCTTCGGCGATCGCCTGTAACTCCAAAACATTACTGAGGGTAATAATTAATTCCGCAATCACCTGGTTTTTCGACCCTGCCTGCATCTGTTGGACAAAGGTGCGATCAATTTTGAGAAAATCTAAGGGCAATTGGTAAAGATAGCTGAGGGAAGAATACCCTGTGCCAAAGTCGTCAATACTAATTTGAATCCCTTTTTCGCGAATTTGGGTCAATAGCGCACAAGTCCCCGCCACATTTTGCACTAACATACTTTCGGTAATTTCTAAGGTGAGATCTTCACAGCGAATCCCGGTCGTTGCAATCACTTCGTTAATTTGCTGGATTAGAATTGATTCTTGCAGTTGCTTCAGGGATAAGTTAACGCTCATTTTAAGACGGTAGGCAAATTGTGCTTGCCATTGGGCCAGTTGTTGGCAGGCGGTGGCGAGAATCCAAGCCCCAATGGGAATAATTAAGCCGGTTTCTTCCGCCATGCTGATGAATTGATCGGGGGGAATCATGCCCCGGCTAGGGTGTTGCCAGCGGACAAGGGCTTCAAAGCCAATGATTTTTTGATTGGCTAAAGAGACAATCGGTTGATAAAACAGGAGTAACTGCCCCCGTTCTAGGGCTTTGCGGAGATCATTTTCCAGTTGCAAGCGGTTAATAACTTGCAAATGCATGGCGGGGTCAAAGAGGGCATAGCGCGATCGCCCCCCCAATTTAGCCCGATACATGGCAATATCTGCGTTGCGGATCAAATCATCAGCTTTCAGTAATGTGCGATCCCAAAGGGCAATGCCAATACTGGTGCTGATGAAAATATCCCGATCCCCAAACAGGAGGGGCGATCGCAGGTTACTGAGAATCTGCTCCGCCAGATTAATTGCCGTTTCAATCCCCTCTAAATTCTCCAAAAGAATGATAAATTCATCTCCCCCTAAGCGAGACACAAAATGGTTCGGCTCCATCAGTAATTGCAGTTGATTGGCAATGGCCACTAACAACTGATCCCCCATCAAATGCCCCAGGCTATCGTTAATTACTTTGAACTGGTCTAAATCTAAAAACAACACCGCAAACAGAAAATCACTATTTTCCTTGGCCCGCAATTCCGCCTGGCCTAACCGCTCCATGAGGAAACTACGATTGGGCAACCCTGTCAAGGCATCATGGTGGGCATCATAGCGGAGTTGCTCCTCAATTTTAATCCGATCACTCACCTCTCGGGATGTGCTTTGAATATGGCGAATCTTGCCCTGCTCATCTAAAAGGCATTTTGTAAAGGTTTCTAGCCAAATATAATGGCCAGATTTTTTACAAATGCGGTAGGTAATCGGAATCGGTTTTCCGGCGGGATAGGGTCGGCAAAAGGCGTTTTTCACCCGGTCTTGATCTTCAGGATGACAAAAGTGATAAAAGTTTCGTCCGAGGAGTTCATTGGGATGGTAGCCCAACATCAAAATGCTGGAGGGGGTTACATAGAGATAATGACCCTCTGGGCCATGGATACAGACTAAATCGCTCATATTTTCAGAAACAAGGCGAAAACGAGCTTCACTTTCCGCCAGGTTAAATTCTGCCCGTTTGCGATCGCTAATATCATCGACAATGCCCACCATTAACTGTACCGGCGATTTTTTTTGCAGATTTTCAATCCGGGAGCCGGTGATCTCCACCCAAATTTGTGAGCCATCTTTACGGATATAGCGTTCTTCTTGAATAAAGGAGTGGGAAATACCCATCATGATGTCAGCCAATTGTTGACTATTTTGTTGGCGATTTTTGCCATCGGTGAGATCGAGCCAATGCATTGTTTGCAGTTCTTCAGGACTGTAGCCGGTAATTTCACAATATTTGCGATTCACCCGCAGCAACTGCCCTTGGGCATCACAAAAAATAATCCCCACCCGCACCTGTTCAAAGAGGGAACGGAACAACATTTCACTTTCTTGTAATGCAGTTTCTGCTTGCTTGAGGGCCGTGATATCCCGTCCCACCGACTGCACTTCAATTAATTCCCCTTGGGCATTAAAAATGCCCTGATTGAGCCATTGCGTCCATCCCTCTTCGCCCCCTCGACGGCGATCGCGGTTGACGGCCATAAATGTGGGCTGATCTGGGGTGAGTTGAGACAGTCGTTTTAGGGTTTGTTCTTGGCTTAAATCATCAGTATTGGCAAAGTTAATCCATTGCAGCCCCAAAATTTCCTCTAACGTGACTCCGAGCATTTGGCAGAGGGATTCATTGGCAAAGGTAATGGTGGTATCAGGGAGCGATCGCAGCAAAAAATCCGTTTGGGATTGCACCATCTGGCGATAGCGGTATTCACTTTGTTGCAATGCCAATTCGGCGGCATGGCGTTGGACTTCAACACGGTGGCGATCGCTCACGTCCAAAATCAATGTATCCCAAATCACATCCCCATTTTCATAACGCTGAGGTCGGCCAGCGGCTTCGAGCCATTTTAATTGCCCGGAGGGGGTCATAATTCGCCATTGCCAAGACCAGGGTTCAAGGGTCTGAGCGGAATCCTGAACCGATTGCCACAAGCCCGGTAGGTCTTCCCCATAAACCATCTCCCACAGAATTGAGGCATCATCAACCACAGTTGCCAATTCCACTTCCCACAGATCTTTACAACCGGAACTCATGTAAATGACCCCATTGGAGCCATCGGGGTGTAACACATAGCGAAAAATCGCCCCTGGTACGTTGGCAGCCATATTTTGAAACCGGGCTTCACTTTCGCGCAGCGCCTTTTCCACCTGTTGACGTTGGCGGATTTCCCGCCTTAACAACTGATTCCAAGCCAAACTTGCCAGTAAGCCTGCAATGGGTACAATCAGAATCAAATACAGTAAGAACTCTTGCACTGTTAGTTTAACCTTCGCATCCTCTGGTTCTAGCCATCGGGTTAATGCTTGATAATAGACTGACGTTTTATCGGTCTTAAGTTTTTTAATATAAACGTCTAGGGTATGAAGGTGTTCAAGATTTCCCCCTTTGGCGGTAATAAAATGCAACTGGGAGGATTCCACTAGAATATTCGTGGGAATCAGTCCATAATCATGCTTAAACTGCGCCCCAAAAAAGCGGTTTACAACTCCCGCATCCACCGAACCATCGGCAATCAAGGCAAACACCTGGGAAAAATTCTCCACCTCGACCAATTCCGGGGCCACATCAAACATTTCCGCCCGTGCTTGGAGCATATTTTTTTGAATACTGCCTTGAAGCACCGCAACCCGCTTGCCATCGAGATCCAACAGGGAATTGAGGGGCTGATCCTGATCTGCATAAACCACCGACCAACTGGCGAGCACCACTTCTTCGTTAAAGGCAAAACGGCGATCGCGCTCCGGGGAATAGGCCACATCCATCATTAAATCCAGTTCCCCCTGCTCCACGGCCTTGAGGCAAGCTTCCCATTCACAGGGGATATATTCCAGTTGCCAGGCCTCGGCGGCGGCGATCGCCTCCAGGAGATCGACCCAAAACCCCGCCGGTTCCCCGTTGCCGTTGCGGAAAATTTTCGGCTCATTTTGATAAATGCCCACCAGGATTTTATCCTGCGTGCCTGGTACAGCAGTGGCATGATTAGGGAAGGATAGGCCCAGAAACAGGCCTAAACTGGAAAGGATCAAGAGCGATTTCATCATTGCAAAACCAAGGTGAAATCAAGTGATTGCAACGATCCGGAGCAACGGCAAATTGGCAAAGGTTACTCTATCCTAACCTTTGTTGCTCAGGAATATTGGCAAGATTTGAGTAAAAATTAAGGGGAGAAAACCCCCCCTGGTATGGCTACCGTTTATACACATCTTAGTCCCTCACTCCCTCCGCCGCAGTCAACACTTGAGAGATATGAATCAGCCGTAGGGTATGGAAAGGGGGGAGGTGGGGGAAACTGCCGAGTATCGTTAGAAATCTCGGTCGATACTGCCCGCAAAAATCGGCTCAACCCGGATTGCTGCGACACAACTGGGACGCAGGACCATATATTCCCCTTGAATATTTTTAATCGGGACATTGATAAAGCCGGTTTCATCGGCTTTGGGCTGGAGTTCCGTGCTGTACCATTTTTGGAAATCTTGAATGGTGGGAAAGCGGACTTCTTCTCGATGCCCCGTCGTCAACATGATGTGAATGGCAAACTCATCGGGCTTACGCGACATATCCTTAGGATCTCCTCACTACGATTGCGTGGTTGGCCCTTATTTTAATGGGCAAGTTCCCTTTCCGAACGGCTAATGCTCAAGAGGTTGAAACGGGCCAGGGTGGTTTCGAGCCAAGGAGTGAGGAGGGCGGCGGTGGCGGCTCCTGGGGGGATGATCAGCGTTTGGGGGTTGGGGAGGTGATAGGGGAGAGGGCCGTCGGTGGTTTGGACGGTGAGGATTTGGCCGGGACGTTTTTGGGCGATCGCATAGCCCAACTCCAAACTCACTAAGGGATCAACCCTCCCCTCCGGCGTGAGATCAGCAATCCACACCAAGCTTTTACGAATTTGCCGCAGATGGGCGGGGCTGATTACCCCAACGGGGCGGGGGGCCAGTTTTAACGTCAGGGGCAGGCGCGATCGCCGGTTGAGTTCCTCTAAAATTTCCCCCAAGGCCCCCACCAGTTCCCCCTCTGGCTCGGCGGTACTCACCAACACCACTGGGTCAAACCGGGCGTTAATATCCTGCTTCGTGAAATAAATTTCCTGGGAAAGCAGATCCAGGTTGGCGATCGCATACCCTCCACTGCCTTCGATATAAAACAGCACCTCCGCCCCTTCTAGATAAGCCTCAAACCAAGCCGCCCCCTGCACCATTGCCCCATCATCCAGGAAATCCGCCCTCAGTCCCGATTTCAGCAAGCTATTGCGGTTGAGCCGGAGATCCTGGGGACGTTGGATCACCTCGCTTAGGGGTTCATAGCCATCCAAATACCAAGCCTTCAGTGGAATAATCGCCATTGTCCCCCCTTAACAGACACCTGTACTAAATTAAGGCTTTGATCCTAGCATTTTTCCCCCACCTCCCTCAATCCTGTGATAAATTTTGACGAAATTGATCGGCAATCCGGTTGTAGATTCGGGATCAGGAGAGTTTTGCCTGGGTAGGGCGATCGCCCAAGCGCCGAAAGGGGCAAAAATTTCTCCGGAGCATCAACAATTTTGGTGAAAATTACTATAATTGAGCAAACCCTATCCCCCTTACCATGGATCGCATCGCCCTTTTTGGAACCAGCGCCGACCCCCCCACCGCTGGCCACCACACCATTCTCCGTTGGTTGGCCAGCCATTATGATCACGTCGCTGTCTGGGCCGCCGATAACCCCCTCAAACCCCAGCAAACCCCTTTAGATCATCGGATGATGATGTTGGATTTGGTGGTGCAGGATATCCAATGGCAATATCCCCATGTGATCTGCTATCCCGATCTGAGCCAACCCCGCACGCTCCACACCCTCGAGCGGGCGCGGCAACGCTGGCCCCACCCCATCGCCTTCGATCTCGTCATTGGCTCCGATCTGGTGGGCCAACTCCCCCGTTGGCATCGCATTGGCGATCTGTTGGCCCAGGTGCGGCTGCTGATTGTGCCGCGTCCCGGCTACGACATTGAGCGGGAGGATTTAGCGGCCCTCCAGGAACTGGGGGGAGATTATCGAGTTGCCGACCTTGACCCCCCCGCCGTATCCTCCAGCCATTACCGAGAAAGGGGCGATCGCACCCTGATCACCCCCCCCGTCGCCGCCTACATTGCCCAACAGCAACTCTATGCCTCCTGAAGGATCAGTACAATGGGCGTTGTTTACTCCTGCGAGCATCCCCTATCCATGAGTTCCGTCGCTCCCTTGGCTGCGTTTAAAGTCGGCGTTGATAACGTGATTTTTTCCGTTGACCCCGCCCAAAATCGTCTCTTTGTGCTCTTGGTTAAACGCCTCCACGCCCCCTACGATGGCCAATGGAGCCTCCCCGGAACCCTCGTACGCGAAGGGGAATCCCTGGAATCCGCAGCCCGGCGCATTCTCCAAGAAAAAATCAAAGTTCATCACCTTTATCTAGAGCAGCTTTACACCTTTGGCGATCCCGGCCGAGATCCTCGGGAAACCACCAGGCAAACCCGTTACCTTTCCGTCAGCTACTTCGCCCTCGTCCGCAAAGAAGAAGCAGAACTGATCACCCATGAGGGAGGCATGACCGCTTGGTTCACGATCCAAACCGTCGAAAGCCTCGCCTTTGATCACCATCAAATCCTCACCTATGGCTACCGTCGCCTCCGCAACAAGCTGGAATACAGCCCCATAGCCTTTGAAGTTCTGCCGGACGTTTTTACCCTCAACGAGGTCTATCAACTCTACTGCACCGTCTTGGGGGAAAATTTTGCCGACTACTCCAACTTTCGGGCCCGCTTGTTAAAATTACAAATCCTGACCGACACCGGGGTAAAGGTTTCCCGGGGAGCGGGGCGACCCGCTAGCCTCTACCGTTTCGATCGCCGGGCCTTTGAGGCCCTGCGCCATAAACCCTTAGTATTTGTGTGATTCTACGCAGAAAAACAGGATAAAGATGCTGAAATCACAACAGATCACGAAGGATTACCGGGAAATTCAGCCAATTTGCGTAGGATAAAGATAGGAACACAATCGCAAGGAATGGGGTATGGCGGCAAAAATTCTGGTGGTGGATGATGAACCCACAATGCAGGTCTTGGTTCAAAAATCCTTTCGGCGCAAAATCCGCAAGGGGGAACTTGAGTTTCTGTTCGCCAACAATGGTGTAGAAGCCCTGGCCCAGATCGATGCCCATCCCGATGTGGATGTGATGCTCACCGATATTAATATGCCGCGCATGGATGGGTTGACCCTCCTCGACCACCTTTCCCAGCGTGGCTCCCCCACTCCGAAAACCGTCGTGATCTCTGCCTATGGGGATTTTGGCAATATTCGCACCGCCATGAACCGGGGGGCCTTTGACTTTCTCACCAAACCGATTAATTTTGACGACCTGGAAATTACCCTAGAGCGAACCCTAGAGCATGTGGTGCAACTGCGGGAGCGCAATGAGGCCCTCCGGAAAAGTGAGGCCAATAACCGCGCCATGCTGATGGCGATCCCCGATTTGCTGATCCGGATTAACCGGGAGGGGGTTTATCAAGAACTGCGCAATACGGAGCAGGTGCGCCTCTATAACCGGGCCATGACGGTGGTAGGAAGTCGGATTCAGGACGTGTTACCGCCGGATCTTGCGGCTCAATGGTTGACCATGGCCCAGGCTGCCCTGGAAACGGGAGAGGTGCAACTCCATGAATATGCCCTAGAAATTGAAGGGGAATTGCAATACGAAGAGGCGCGGATTGTGGTGACGGGGGAAGATGAGGTGTTAATTATGGTGCGGGATATTAGCGATCGCAAACAGGCCGAAGTGGCCCTCAATGCCGCCAAGGAACTCGCGGAAACGGCTAACCGGGCGAAAAGTGCTTTCCTGGCCAGCATGAGCCACGAACTCCGCACCCCCCTCAATGCCATCCTCGGTTTTAGTCAACTTTTGGGGGGGGATCAATCCCTTTCCCTGGGCCAGCGGGATAATTTGTCGATCATTAAACGCAGTGGGGAACATTTACTGAGTTTAATTAACGATATTCTCGCCATGTCGAAGCTAGAAGCTGGGCAAATCAAGGTCAATCTGATGCCCTTAGATTTACGCAATCTCCTTCAATCGGTCTATGAAATGCACCGCCCCAAGGCCCAGAAAAAAGGGTTAGATCTCCAATTAGCCATCAGTGATAATTTACCGCCAGCGGTACGCAGTGATGATAGCAAACTGAGGCAGATTTTTAGTAATTTGATTGGCAATGCGATTAAGTTTACCGATGTGGGTCGGGTGGTCATTCGTGCTCAAAGTGAGCCAGATCCCCATAATGTTAACTGCACGCTTTTCCAGCTTACCGTTGAGGATACCGGCCCTGGCATCCAAGCCGATGAAATTAATTTATTGTTTGAACCCTTTGTTCAGTCCAGTAGTGGCCATAAATCCACGGAGGGTACAGGGTTGGGCCTTTCCATTAGTCGGGAATATGTGCAGTTGCTGACGGGGGAAATTCATGTTGATAGTGAAGTGGGCCAGGGATCTCGGTTTACTGTCATTCTTCCCCTTGAAGTTTGTGGGGTGGAAAGTTTGGCGATCGCCACCCCTGATATTTTAACCACAGATATCCCGGCAGATTTACAAATTGAAGAATCCATAGAAGATAACGTCCATTTAGAAACGCTCTTAACCGTTGAAGATTTTGTGGGTTTACCCCTCCCTTGGCTCACCCAACTCCACCAAGCCGCCCTCACCATTGATCATCAAATTATTCTTGAACTACTAGAGGAGATCTCAGCAACCCATAGCAGCTTAGGGGAGAAAATCAATAAGCTCATTGATAATTTCCGTTTTGATCTGATTTTGGAGCGGTTGCATGATTGCGATCCACAACGGTTTTAACCAAAACTTGAACTAAAAATGATAGGGGTGAGGGATCGTTCACCCCTAAGGGTTAAAGGGTTCTACGCCTTGGCAATCCAGTTCCTGCAACCGTTGGGCCACGGTTTGGCCGGTGTGGGGATGTTGCCAATGGGGGGCGATGTCGGCGAGGGGGACGAGAACGAAGGCCCGATCGCCCATGCGAGGATGGGGCAGGGTTAAATGGGGCAAGTCTAAAATGCGATCGCCATAGAAGAGCAAATCTAAATCCAGCGATCGCGGCCCCCATCGTTCCCGCCGCACTCGTCCAAATTGCTGTTCAATGCGCAAAAGCTGGCCTAAAACCGCTTCAGGATCGAGGGCCGTTTGTAATAATGCACAACCATTGAGATAGTCCGGTTGGGGTGGCCCGACCGGCGCGGTGCGATACCAGGGGGATGTGGCGATCACGGTCATGCCCTCGGTTTGGGCTAAAGCCAAGATGGCCCCCTGGAGAATTTGAGCAGAATCGCCAAGATTGCTACCCAGGGCGATCGCCGCTGTTACTTCCATTCCGGATGCTCGCTACCCGGAGCCAAGGCCCCCAACTGATTAATCTGCTCAATCATTTGGATTAAACGAGCCGTATCCCGTTGGTTGAATTCCAAGAGCAACCGGGGTAAAGGGTGGGTTTCGTCGGGTTTTTCCAGGGGTAAAGCCGCACTTTTAACGATCTCGCCGCCCACCAAAATATCGCTAAACTCCTCGTTTAAGGCTGCGACGGCCCCATCACTTAACTCGCTGGTGAGGCGCATCACCAAGGTTCCCTCTACATAGCGGCTGGAATGGTAAACCCGGTAAAACTGGCTAATGATCCCACAGGCGACATCGAGATCATCGGTGATTTTGTAAATCTTGGGATCATTAGGACTCACCAAACCCTCCCGCAACAGGTGTTCTCGAATATGCTGATCTAAAGAATTCCAATAATCGCTGCCCGGTTCATTGATCAGCACAATCGGGGCGGGGCCATATTTGCCCGTTTGCAAGAGGGTCAAACTTTCAAAAGCTTCATCCAATGTGCCAAACCCCCCCGGAAAGAGGGCGATCGCATCACTTTCCCGCAGGAAAAAGAGTTTCCGGGTGAAGAAGTATTTAAAACTCATCAGCTTCTCATCCCCGGCAATGTAGGCATTGGCCCCCTGCTCAAAGGGGAGACGAATATTCAACCCAAAGGAATGCTCCCGGCCTGCTCCCTCATTGCCAGCGGCCATAATCCCATCCCCGGCTCCGGTAATCACCATAAAGCCCAGTTGGCTCATGCGTTGGGCAAAATCCACCGCCATTTTATAAATCGGCTTCTCCGCCGGAGTCCGGGCAGAGCCAAAAATGCTCACTTTCCGTACATGGCGATGGGGGTAAAACATTTGAAAGCCCCCCTCTAAATCCTCCATGGCAGCGGCGAGGATCTTCCAATCGAGGCGGTCTACATCTTCATGGGTGAGGCGGGTGAGTACATTTAAAGCTCGCTCAACGTGTTTTTGATGTTGAACTTCCCCCCAGCCGTTGATCAGCGTTTGTAGAGCTTGGGCCAGATCGTTAGGGCAGGGTGAGGAGGCAGGTGTAGCCATGATAACCAGTGAATTGGGGGTTATCTATTTTAACGGAATTCTGGGCCTGCGATCGCAAATGCCTTCGCTCAGGGGAACGAAGGCAGAATTGCGAGATTGTACCCAGGGATGGGTTTACAGGTATTTTTCAAGGGTATTCGCCAAGGTGGTCTTAGGAACGGCTCCCACGACCATATCGACTCGCTCTCCCCCTTTAAAAATCATCAGGGTGGGAATACTGCGAATGCCGTACTGACTAGCAATATTGGGGTTTTCGTCAGTATTGAGCTTGACCACTTTGATTTGGCCCTCGTACTGTTGTGCGATTTCATCAACCACAGGGGCAACCATCCGGCATGGTCCGCACCACGGGGCCCAGAAATCGACGAGAACGGGGACTTTGCTATCTAAAACGGATTCTTTAAAAGTGCTATCAGTCACTGCTTCGGTCATGGGATGGTGTTCCTTTACCGGGTCTGTAAATATTGTTGGCAATTCTAACATAGCAAAAGCCCCGATCCTTGCAGCCATTGCTCCCCAGAATATACACAATTTATTACGTTTTACCCCCGCTTGCGAACAAAGGCCCGCCATGAGCAGGAAAAAAGCGATCGCCCGTCCCTAGATCAAAGGAGGAACAAGGCCATAAAATGGCCTAAAAAACAACCCCTGATCAAGGCGATTTGCGATCGCCGACCGATATATATATTTCTTTTTATTGATCCGAGAGCGATCGCAAACACAAATGCATAATTCCCCCCTAAAGTCAACCCCAATTTGTGATCAGCAGTGATCAGCGGTGATCACAAATTGAGGCCCAAAACTTGGCACAGTGGAAAAAATGCCAAAATAGCGATCGCCCCTCCCCAATCCCCATTCCCCGTTCCCCATTCCCCCATGACCTCCCTCGCCCGCCGCAACCTCTTTGAAGACATCCCCCGCTTTCTCGTCGCCCAGGCGGGGATCATGTTCGCAGTGAGTCTGGTCACGATTCAAACCGGCATCCTTCAGGGCTTCACCCGCTCCACAACATTGTTGATTGATCAATCCAAGGCGGATCTATGGGTGGTCTCCGATCAATTTGTCTATCTAGAACTCACCCAACCCATGCCCCTGAGTAATGTCACCGCAGCGAAAAATGTCCCTGGTGTGGCTCAAGCAGAGGTGGTAATGCGGGGGTCTGGCCAGTGGCAGGTTCCCCAAGGGGAATTAACCTCAGTGCGAATTTTTGGCTTTGACCCCAACGGTAGCCTGTTTGTCCCCGGTCAGTTGCGGGCGGGGGAGATGGCAGCCCTGAATCGCCCCTATACGATCTTGGCAGATCACACCAATTTGAAGGCATTGAAATTAACCGGGGTGGGCGATCGCGTTCATATTGATTCCTTCCCCGCTGAAGTGGTAGGCATCACCCAAGACACCCAATCCATTGCTTCGAGTGCCTACATCTTCACCTCCCTTGAAAATGCCAACACCTACAGCAATACCCGCTTTTCCTCCCAGGTTAATTGCCGTTATCAGGGGGGGGATCTCGACTGCACCAATTCCTATGCCGAACGCAGCCCCACGGAACTAGAGGCTCCCGGCCCTGTTCAACCTTTGAATCAAACTACGCCCATTGTGTTTATTTTGATCAAGGCTGAATCGGATCAAGATCTCGCTGCCTTGGCCCGTCGCCTTGAGGCGACAATTCCCGATACCAAAGCCTTCACCACCGAAGAAATCTCCAAAATCACCCGCGACTATTGGCAGCAGCGCACCGGCATTGGTTTTATCCTGGGTTTGGGAACGGTGGTAGGGGTGATTGTCGGGATGGTGATTGTGGGGCAGATCCTCTATGCTTCGGTGTCGGATCATTTAAAGGAATTTGGCACGCTGAAGGCGATGGGGGCTTCGGATCGGTTCATCTATCGGATCATCATCGAACAAGCCCTCTGGATGGCAATTTTGGGCTATGTGCCGGGGATGAGCTTGTGCTTAGGGGTTTCCTATTGGGCGATGACGACGCAGGGAATTTTGATCCTGATTACCCCTTTAACGGGGGTGGGGGTGTTGGGGGTGGCGATCGCCATGTGTGTGGGGTCGGCGGTGTTTGCGATCCAAAAAGTAACAAGGGTGGATCCGGCGATCGTGTTTAAGGCTTAATTGATCGTTTCAGCCGCCTAACCATCAGTGCGATCGCGCTCGGTGCGAACCCATTGGGATTCCGGACGAGTCAAAAAGCGAAAATAGAGGGGGATTTTCCAAAGGATGTAAAAGGGAATGGAGAGGAGCATCCGGGGTGAGAGATCCTGACGACCAAACCGGAGCCAGGCCGTAAAAATCGCAGTGAACAAGAGTAAGCCAGCGATCGCCCCAGTAAACACCGGCCAGGCCAACGACCAACCCAACCCCCACAACCCCAAGCTCAACCCCATCACAGCCCCCCAGAGCAACACCAACAGCGTTAAAGGTGGAACCGCCAATTCTAGAGCGAGGGCGATCAGATCGAGTCGGCCCTGCTTCATCCCTGCCCCGATCAAGCGGGGAACGGTTTTAAACAAGGTTTGTAAATGGCCATGTTCCCAACGGGTGCGTTGGCTCGTCGCGGCCTTAGACTGACTGGGGAGGCGGCCCATCACCAGGGTAGTGGGGGAAAATTGGGGGGGATAACCGGCGATCGCCAAATCCAGCCCCAACTGCATATCTTCAACAATATTGCCGCTGGCCAAACTAATTTGGGGCAGAACTTCCCAAGGAAACGCCATGCCTGTGCCGGTGAGCAAACAGGGCTGTTGTAATTGCCACAACCCCAAGGGGCGGACTAAATTCTTCACCTTAAAGGCAAAGGCAGAAACCGCATCTTTCGCTTGGGGTTGAGGCGGTTTTGCCATTAAATACAAAGCCTGTACGGGTCGTTTTAAACCAACGGCCTGTTTAGCAATCTGTTCAATTGTCCCCATCTGCACATCACAATCCGCATCCACCATCACCACCACCGCCGGAGGGTCTGGAGCAAGATGTTGCAAACCAAAATCGAGAGCATAGCCTTTGCCCCGATGTTCCGGGTCTTCCCGCTCTAAAACCTGGATCCCCAAACTCCGAACAACAGCCGCCGTATCATCGGTGCAGTTATCCGCAATAACAAGAATTTCTGCGGCCTCTGGGAGTTCCAGCAAAATGGGTTTCAGGGTGGCCGCAATCCCCTCCGCTTCATTGTGGGCTGGGATCAAGACGACGGTTTTAGGCATCCCTAACGTGCGGCTGAGGGGTTGGGCGCGGGCAATGGTTGCCCCCCAACATTCCAGCCATAAAACTGCACAGAGCAGGCAAAGGATCCCGGTGGGGATCAGCATAAGCACCGAAACCAGCAAAACCATGGCGGATTGCAAAAAAAGGCTACAGCCATCCTAGCCGAATCTGCCCAATGGGGTCGATGTTGACTTAGGGTTACTCGTCGGCATCTGCGACGGCAGAGAGCTTATCCACCACTTGGGCGCGGCCGGCACGGGTGGCCCGCAGCAGGCGATCGATGGAAGCTCGCTCTTCCGTTAAGAGGGGTTCTTCTAACAGGGCGGCCATTAAGCCATAGCGGTCGGCAAGGGTCAGTTCCCCGGTTACACTGACATGGGCAAATAGGTCAGATAATGCACCAGGGAGAAGTTGAGGATGAGATTTTATAAAATTGGGCATTTTAAATAGCTTAAGCAATCGTAATGATTCGTCTAGTATCCCTGAGGTTTCCGGCAATCTCGGTGATGGCACGGGGATTTTATGGTGATGAATGTCAGGATTAATCGGTGATCAGGGTGGGCGATCGCCGTGATGGGGATCATTTCGCCCCCAATTGGCGCAATAATGTCTCTCCAGAGAATTTTTTCGCTACAGTTTGGAACAGGGGTGATGGGGGACAATCCCCAGGGGTGGGATTTTACAGATGGGGTCAGCCCATTGTTTTTTGAGTCGAGTAGACTTAGAACTAACCGAGGGGGATAATCCAATCAAAGACTAGACGGACAACGGCTAGGGGATAAGCAGGGCTATGGATGCAGAGCAACGCAAAAAAATTACGGGGTACTTCATCTTAGAAGCGAAAGAGCATCTCGAAGTGATGGATGAAAGTTTGCAACACTTTCAAGCCACCATTGATGATCCTGAACAAATTCACGAAATTTATCGCGGGGCCCATTCCATCAAGGGGGGAGCGGCGATGTTGGATTTTGAGGCGATTCGCTTCACAGCCCATCGTCTCGAAGATTATTTTAAGTTTCTTAAAAATAATCCCTTCCCCATTGACCGCACCCTTGAGGAACTGATTCACGAGGTTTATCAAATCCTCACGGAAGGAATTGATACCCTCGAAGCCACGTTAAATTTACCCTCAAAGTTTGCCCAAGATATGCTGGCTAGGGTACAACCCTTGTGTGAGCGGGTGTCGCAACATTTGGAACAATTGACAGCGGGCCGGGGGGAGTCGGTGGAACTCCCCGATGAGATGGTGACGGCCCTCAATGCGATTACGGTTTTAGCCCAACAGCCCGATGATGCGGGCAATCGGGTGCAGATCCAACGCCATTGTCAAAACCTGTTAGAGCAGTGGCAGAACCATGGTGATTGGCACGCTCTTGTGGAAGCGGCCCAAGGGGCGATCGCCTATCCCCAAAATGACTACAGCCATACCAGCCACCTGATTCTCACCGCACTCCGCACCGGAGCAATGGCGTTGGTCAAGGGGGAGGCGATCGCCCTTCCTCCCGAACTGCAAGCCATGGCAGAGGCCCCTCCTGCCTCGGTGGGTGACATCGAAGATGTTTTTAGTGAAGACCCATTTGCCACCGATTCAGCTTCAGCACAATCAGATTGGCTCAACGAAGATCCAGAACTGGCGGAGTTTCTCAATGGCGATTTACAAGCCCCCCCACCACCTCCCGCCCCTGTGGATGACCTTGAAGCCCTCCTCAATGAATTTGACACCACCCCCCCCATTGAAGGCCGCGAACTGGATCAACTCCTCAGCGCCTTTGACACCCACCCCGCCATCCCTGAACCCTCCCCCCCCAGTGATCCGCCGGATTTAAGCCAAGACCTTGATGATCTTTTTGGGGCCCAAAGTGGTTGGGAAGAGGAAGATTGGGAAACCGGCACAGAATCCGCTTCCCCCTTGCCCCCTTCCGGTGAGGATTTACTGGCCATTGGTCAATCCCTTGGGGGGGAGCGATCGGCGACAACCTACCCATCCCCTGCCCCCTCCAGTTCCGAAGGGGAACTCTTTGGGGCTGATTTTTCCTTTGAAACGGAGGCCGATACTTCAGAAAACGCGACAATCTTTGATGCCAATCCTCCCAGCTACACCGGAGCCACCGTCAGCGGGACAGTTCATCACGAACTGGATCGGGATCTCAATGACCTTTTCGCAGATTTTGATGATCCCGATACCCATGGCGTATTAAACCCCGATTTCAATGCCACTAGTCCGGGGGTCGTTGTCCCTGACCTGCCGGTTGTTCAGGATGACTTTGGCGATCTCTTAGCCATTGGTGATAATGCCTTAGGGGATATCGATGCCAAATCTACTGCTGCCATGTTTGGCGATGATCCCGAAAACCCCGATATTGTTGAATTTGATCCCCTCGGAACCTTCACGGGTCAAGAGCAGCCCTCCGCTGGTTTCTTTGGGAATGCGGCTGATCCTGAACTAATCGATGATGATGATGATATTGATGTTGATGATCTCGCCGCCTTTCTCAGTGGTGAAAATGCAGACTTCACCGCACCTCTCCCCTCACCCCCCCCGGCTCGCTTTGATGATCTCAATGGCATCCTCGGCGAAGAAGCCGATACCCTCAGTTTGGCAGAAATTGATGATTTGGGCGCGTTTCTCAGTGGTGAAACTGAAGAGGGGTCTACCTTGGAATTTGCGCCGAGGTTAGAGGCAAAGGCTTCCTTTGATGATCTCTTTGCCGATGTGGTGATTCCAGAACCGACGGTGGAATCTAACAATGATTTTAACGATCTCTTCGGGTTGACCCCTGAAACCCATGGGGATAGTCACCAAATTGATGATCTTGAAGCCTTGCTGAGTGGCAAACCGGACGAAACCATTGATGATCTTGAAGCCTTGCTGAGTGGCAAACCGGATGAAACTATTGATGATCCGAGCTTTGGCGCTTTAGAGGCGATGATGGTGGGTGAGGTGGAGGCTGTGCCTTTGCCAGAGAATAACCCTGAAGTTGATGAGTTAGAGGCATTATTTGCAGCGGCAGCGGCGGCTCCGGTTCCGGTGTTTCGAGAACCTTCGCCGCCAATTAGCGTAGGGGCAAAAAATGTTTCGCCCCCACCAGTAGCCGCCGAAACTCCCACAGAACTGGGCTACTATACCCCCTGGGATGAATTGCTGGGTTTGGTGGAGCGATCGCCCCTCGAAGCTAAAGATTTAACTGTGGCCACCTCCTTTGCTGCCTTGGAGGCCCTCCTTGAAGAAAACAACACCATTGCCCCCCCCATTGCCCCGACCCTAGAGCATCATCCTGTTCCCCTTGATGTTGCCCCGGCTCCCAATGGCGAATGGGATGATTTGATCAATATTGTCCAAGAGGCCCAACAAAAGGCGGGGGAATTAATCCCCGCCCAGCGCCCCATTGCCAAGCCCCGCAGTACCCGCGCCACCGTTGAAGCCACCCTTAAGGTTCCCGTTAAGCAGATGGATAACCTCAATAACCTCGTGGGGGAATTGGTGGTCAATCGCAACAGCTTAGAAGGGGATGAAGAACGGTTGCGGCAATTCCTCGATAACCTGATGCACCAAGTCCAGAACCTCAATGATGTGGGGGGAAGGATGCAGGATCTTTACGAGCGATCGCTCCTCGAAGATGCCCTGTTACGGAGTCGGCGGGAATA
Source organism: Spirulina sp. CCNP1310 (assembly GCF_034932185.1). NCBI lineage: Bacteria > Bacillati > Cyanobacteriota > Cyanophyceae > Spirulinales > Spirulinaceae > Spirulina > Spirulina sp. CCNP1310. The sequence continues at coordinate 28,228 of NZ_JAYGHW010000003.1, forward strand.
CCGGGCCAAACAGGGGGGGAATAGTGATTTCGGCAGCAGCAGCAGTAATGGGACACAAACCCAAACCACATCGGAAACCGTTGGCGAATTTGATGAACTGGAAATGGACAGTTTCACCAAGTTCCACGAACTGGCCCAAGAAACCATTGAAATGATCGTCCGGGTGCGGGAATCCACCGCTGATATTCAGTTTCTCGTCGATGATATTGATCAAGTGGCGCGAACATTACGCCAAGTGACATCCCAGCTTCAGGAAGGGTTAAATAAATCCCGCATGGTTCCCTTTGGCAACACCGCCAGCCGCCTACCTTTGGCGGTGAAACGGATTGCCCCCCAACTCAATAAGCAGGCCAATTTAGAATTGGAGGGTCAAGAAACCTTAGTAGATAAAATGCTTTTGGAGCATCTTTCTGATCCCCTCACGCATTTGGTGAACAATGCCCTCACCCATGGCATTGAGCCGCCGGAAATTCGCCTTGCTTCAGGAAAATCTCAAGCGGGGCATATTAAAGTCAGCGCCTTGCAACAGGGGAACCAGACGGTGATTTCGGTTTCCGATGATGGGGCGGGGATTGATTCCCATCGGGTCAAGCAAAAGGCGGTAGAAAAGGGATTGTTAACACCGGGTCAAGCGGCACAAATGGATGAACAGGCCACGTTTGAATTGCTGTTTCATCCGGGGTTTAGTACGAAGGATCAGGCGGATAATTTTGCCGGTCGGGGTGTGGGTTTGGATGTGGTGCGCACGAGTATTCATGATATTCGTGGCACAGTGATGATTGATTCTAAGCTCAATAAAGGCACAACGTTTACGATTCGTTTACCCCTCACTTTAAGTATTGGGAAAGCCCTCTGTTGTATTAGTGAAAATGCGCCGATTGCGTTTCCTTTAGATGGGGTGGAAGATATGGTGGATGTGCCTCATCATAAACTGCGCCGCAATGCCCAAGGTCAGCCCTGTGTGCAGTATCGGGATATGCTGTTGCCCTATCACCATTTATCGGCGTTGTTAACCTATAACCGTCGCATTGGTCGGGGCAATTTCTATGGCAATAAACGGGAGGATAATATCCTCTCGGTGGTGGTGCTTCGGGGTGCAGATAATCATATTGCCGTGGGTGTGGATCAGGTGTTGGGTGAGCAGGAAATTGTGATTAAGCAGTTACAAGGGCCGGTGCCAAAACCCGCTGGGATTGCGGGGGCGACGGTGCGGGGGGATGGCACGATTATGGCGATCGCCGATGTCTTGGAACTGATCGAATTAGCCCAGGGTCGCCTCCGCAAGGAAACCTCAAGCTGGCAAACGATGAACAATCTACCGGAGGAACAGGAAGCCATTGTCCGCTCTGAGCCGACGGTGCTGATTGTCGATGACTCGATTACGGTGCGGGAATTGCTGTCGATGACGTTTGGCAAGGCGGGTTATCGGGTGGAGCAGGCGCGGGATGGCCAAGATGCCTGGGATAAACTTTGCTCAGGTCTGCCCTGTGATATTGTGTTCTGCGATATTGAAATGCCCCGCGTTGATGGGTTGGAACTGCTCGATCGCCTCTCCCATGATGAGGAGTTACGGGATCTGCCCATTGCCATGCTCACCTCCCGGGGGGCGGAACGTCACCGCAATGTGGCGGCGGAGTTGGGGGCCTGTGGCTATTTCACCAAACCCTATTTAGAAGATATTTTGCTCGATGCTGCTGAACGGATGATGCAGGGGGAAATTCTCCTCGAAAACAGCAGCCGAAAACAGCGATCGCCCAAACCGAAAGCGGCTCCATTGCCCACACCGGAACCGGCCCCCCTGCCCATCCTGGCCAATGGATATGCTAGCGGCGATGATCATATCCCCGTGCAGGTGTTAATTATTGATGACTCGGTGACGGTGCGATCGCTCCTGTCCATGACCTTTGAAAAAGCGGGCTATCAAGTCGAGCAAGCCCGGGACGGTAAAGAGGCCTGGGATAAACTCAACAGCGGCCTGCGGCCAGATCTGATTTTCTGCGATATTGAAATGCCCCGCCTTGATGGCTTAGAACTGCTAGGGCAGATCTATGGCGATGGGGAACTGAACCGGATCCCTGTGGCGATGCTCACCTCCCGAGGGGCGGAACGCCATCGTAAGGTGGCGGCGGAGCGGGGGGCCAGTGGCTACTTTACCAAGCCCTATGTGGAGCAGGAATTGCTAGCAGCGGCGGATCGAATTCGTCGTGGTGAGGTGTTGTTGAAAGATAGTGTGCGCAGTCCGGGTTTAACCACAAAACCCATCGAATCCCTGCCGGAAGTTGCCGTCCCAGAACCCCCCATGGCCCCCCTGGAGGTTGATCCCCAGGCGACAATGATTGATTTTGATCCCCAGGCGACAATGATCGACTTTGATCCCCAGGCAACGGTGATTGATTTTGATCCCCAACCCACGGTGTTCCAAGAGTCATCCATGGCGGATTTCCTGCCCCCGGTGTCCTATTCCCAACCCTTGGATCGTCAGCCCCGGGTGCTGATTATTGATGATTCGATTACGGTGCGATCGCTCCTGTCGATGACGTTTGAAAAGGCCGGCTATGAAGTGGAGCAGGCCCGTGATGGCAAGGAAGCCCTCGATAAACTCCAAGGGGGCCTCAACCCCGATCTCGCCTTTTGCGATATTGAAATGCCGAAAATGGATGGGTTAACGCTGTTGGATCATGTGGCCGCCGATAGTCGTCTCCACCATATCCCCATTGCCATGCTCACCTCCCGGGGGGCGAAAAAGCATCAACTGGCCGCCGCTGAACGGGGTGCGAAGGGTTACTTCACCAAACCCTATACTGAGGATGTGTTACTGGATGCAGCAGAGCGGTTAATGCGTGGGGAAGTATTGCTAAAGGTGGAAGCGTAGGAGTCCCGGATTATGGATGAACAGCACTATTGTCCCGTCAGTCATAGTTTTGCGGCGTTGATGTCCCGCGTTGATAAATCGGGACTTTAACGGATGGAATTTACCCTCGCCCTTGGGACGCTCTACGGTCAACTCCTCGGTGTTGTTGGTCTGGGCTACATTTTAGGACGCTGTTTATCCCCAACTTTGCCCCAACGGATTGGGGATTTTCTGTTTTGGATTGGTGTTCCCTTGGGGGTGCTGATTTTTCTGCGGGGGGCGGATCTATCGGGGGCGATCGCCCTTGCTCCTTTAATTGCCTGGGTCGCGACGTTACTCGGAGCCGCCCTCACCTGGCTGTGGTCACGGTATCAACCCCTTCCCCAAAGCCAATCCACCGGCACGCTCATGTTAGCCACGATGTTCGGCAATACCGGCTATCTGGGCTATCCGATTATCCTCACCCTTTTAGGGGAGCAGTATTTTGCCTGGGTGCTGTTTTACGATTTGTTAGGGACAACTGTTGGAGCCTATGGTTTGGGGAGTTTAATTGTTGCCCGGTTTCAGCCCCAAACGGTGCGAGTGTTGCCCCATATTGAACTGTTGAAAGCGTTACAAAATCCCATCTGGTGGGCCCTCGGTTTGGGGTTGTGGTTGCGTCATCTACCCCTACCTTTGTCGGTGGAAACCAGTCTCAGGGCTGTGGGTTGGGGGGTGATTAGCCTTTCTTTGGTGTTAATTGGGATGCGATTAAGCCAATTGCGATCGCTGCGCCATCGTCGCGCTGTGGCCGCTGCTTTGGGGATCAAAATGGTGATTGTGCCGCTGGTTTTAGGGATCATCCTGGGGTTATTGGGAATGACAGGGGCATTACGCCTAACCCTCGTCTTGCAAATCGCCATGCCGCCGGCCTTTGCCACCTTGGTACTCTCGGAAGCCTATGATTTAGACCGAGAATTGGCGGTGACGGCAATCGCCCTCGGTTCCATCGCTCTCCTCCTGACGCTTCCGATCTGGCTCCTCCTTTTTCCCCCCATTCCTTAGGGTGAGAGCAGCCATTTAGGGGAGGTGAGCAAAAATAACTCGCCATTGCCTAAGGGGTTGCCGTTGGGGTTGAGCTTAATGCCAATGATGCCCGCTTTTTTGAGAATGAGGCGATCGCCATGGTTGTATTGCTCCCCCCAAACCAACTGCTCCGCCCATTGCCCTAAATCCGGTTGATGGCCCACAAGGGCGATGGCCTGATAGGTTTGCAACTGATACCAATTCACCCACAGATGAATATCCCCCCCCGGCGCTAAGGGCGTGAATAGCTCAAAACCCGCCGCAAGGCCCGTCTCTTGGAGAATCACCGCCGTCTGTTGCGCTCGCACCAAGGGGCTAGTCAGCATTGCATCAAACCGCAGGCCCATCTCTGCCAACCGTTGGGCCACTCGTTTGGTTTTTTTGCGTCCCCCTTCCGTGAGGGGTCGCTCGGCATCGGTGGTTTGGGCATTGCGATCGGCGGCAATGCCATGGCGAATCAGGTAAATTTGCATCTAGATCGATTCCACCGGCAATGTTAATGGCTCAACTTCGACGTTAAACCATTGATCCCCTTCTCGATCCATCACTACCAAAATCGATTGGGCTTGGAACCGCTGTAAACGGAGGAAAAACGCCGACACGACGACAGCGGGGATAAACGTGCGAATCCCACTGCGAAACACCGGAGTTTGAGGATTGGGGAGTTCTAAGCGGGGACGAGGTGGGGGAGATGCCTCAATTGCGGTGGAATGATGATCATCCTCAGCGGTCGGGGCTGTTGGGGCTGGAGTGATGGGTTCAATGGCGGTGGCCTCACTGTCCGATTCCTCTAAGGGCGACTCCGTTGGTTCATTACGGTCTAGGGTGGGCAAAGCTTCCATCACCGGAGCAACAACGGTCGTTACCGTTAGCAATTCCCCTGGCCAAATATCCATGAGATCGAGACCGACAAAACATCGCAAGCGGGCGATCGCCTTTTCCTGCATTTCCCCCAATTCCCCCACCTGAGCCAGATAGCGCCACCGTTCAATCCCCTGAATCCGCATTTGCAAGGGAGAATGGGCCCGCATTCCCTCGGCGACCGTTGTTAACGGCACAGCAGGCAATTCATTTTCTGCATCCGCTAATTCCGGATTAGCCAGCGTCATATACCATTCCGGCAACTTGCGGCAGATGATCCGCTCAAAATCCCCGGTAAAGTGGGGGGCAGGATGGCCGCGTTTTTGCCAAAGGGTGAGAATATGTTCCACAGAAATTGCTTTATAGCGACCTTGGTAAAGGGCTTCAATAATCGCCGCCCGAATCCAATCCGCCGCGTAGAGGTCTAACCAATGGCCCATCCGCTCCGCCGTCGTATGGGGTTTGGTATCAAACCCATAATGACTCAGGAGCATAATCGCTTGGGCGATGATTGTACGTCTGGCGGAACCGGAGGTGGTCATGGTCATGGTCAAGGGTTGCAGGCGAGCAATCGGGGAAAGCAATTCTCTCCCCTATGTTATACGGTATTTTCGGCTTTCCCGATGGAATCGTGGAAAATTTTGCGGCGGATCTAAAAACCTCAGCCCAGATTCTCAATAAGAACGGCGGGGCTGAGGTCGTTGAGGGTTGAAAACATTCGCGAGAAGGACCGGAAGGAATTAAGCGGCTTGGCGGTTGACAACTTTGGCGGATGTTTTACGTATTGCCGCTCTAATTAACGTTGAGGAGGCCATGACGCACACCATAAAATACGCGCTGAATCAGCGTGCGGTCTTGGGCATCGAGACTATGACCCTCTTCTTGAAGAATTAATTGCATTCTGTGGTGGTCGTAGCGGGAGAGGGTGCGGTTGGTGAGGGCGCGGAGGGTCAGTTCGCGGATGCTGGTGCTCATGGTCTTGGCTCCTTAAAGGGGTTTATGAATGGGGCGTTTATAATCTTTTGTTTTCTTAACATTAAGTATGACCGATCCCGGCAACCCCCACGGTGATCCAGGGAATTTATCCGGGGTGATCTTTACAAAACCTCATGGTGATCGGTTCTGGAGGGGTGAGGTGATGGCTGTCACGGTTAACCCGGCGAGAAAACCATTGATAATGGAAATAGCACCCCTGCGAAGCTGCCTGCATGAGCCACTGCCTGAACCCCCAATGTGATCAGCCCCACAACCCCAGCAATGCCAACTTTTGCCAACGCTGTGGCCAGCCCCTGCGCTTGAAGCAACGCTATCGCAGCTTAAATCTGTTGGGACAAGGGGGGTTTGGGCGCACGTTTCTCGCTGAAGATGAACAACAACCGGGCCAGCCCCGCTGTGTGATTAAACAATTTCACCCCCTGGGTCAAGCTAATGCCAGTAAGGCGATCGCCCTCTTCCAACAGGAAGCGATCCGCCTTCAGGATCTCGGCCATCATGATCAAATTCCCAGCCTCTATGCCCATTGTGAGGAAGGGGGAAAACATTACATTGTTCAGCAATACATTGATGGCCAGAACCTCACCCAAGAGTTCCAAAGCCAAGGGGTATTTAATGAGGCGAAAATTCGCAGCCTATTACTGGATTTGTTGCCGGTTTTGGAGTTTATCCATAGTGGAGGCGTGATTCATCGCGATCTGAAACCGGATAATATGATTCGCCGTTGGAGAGACGATCGCCTCGTATTGGTGGATTTTGGGGCGGCAAAGTTTGCCACCGCCACCGCCCTCGCCCAAACCGGCACGATGATCGGCAGCGCCGAATACACCGCCCCGGAACAGTTGAGGGGACGAGCGACCCCCGCCAGCGATCTCTACAGTTTGGGCGTAACCTGCTTACATTTGCTGACGGGGTTATCGCCCTTTGATTTGTTTGATGTCCATGAGGATTGCTGGATGTGGCGGCGTTATTTATTTGATAATCCCGTCAGCGATGAGTTGGGCCGGGTGTTAGATGGCTTGGTGGCGGGGGCAATTAAGGAGCGTTGGCCCAACGCCACAGCGGTATTGACCGCATTACAATCCCCCTCAATGGGGGGCGCTGCGACCCTGCCCCCTGTGGTGACGGCGGAGTACCACACCTTAGCCCAGCTTTTGGCCCAGCAACAATGGGAAGCGGCGGATCAAGAAACCGCTGAAATTCTCTTGAAATTAACGGGGCGCGATCGCCACCGTTGGCTCCGCTGGCAGGATCTCCAGGCGGTTCCCCTCCCTGCCCTAGAAACGCTAGATCAACTCTGGGTAGAGGCGAGTCATGGCCTGTTTGGATTTTCCGTCCAACAGCGGGTTTACGAACGTTTGGGGGGGAACCGCCTCTATCGCACCTCCCTCTGGCAAAAGTTTGGCGATGTGGTGGGCTGGCGCGATCGCGATCGTTGGCTCCTTTATGGGGATCTGACGTTTAATCATCTCGCCCCTCAGGGCCATCTCCCCCGCTATTGCTTCACGATCAGCGGCCGCCATCTTCAAAATTGGTTCTATGGTTGGCCCCAAACCCTCTGGTTTTCTGTAATGGCTGTTCTCCAACGGTTCAATTAATGAATCGGCGGAGGGGCAAAAATGGGCGTAGGGGCGAAAAATTTTTCGCCCCTACCATAATTGGATTCACCAAATTACCAATCCATCTAATCCCAATTTATTTGGCAGATACCGCTGCCACGGGTTCAGAAACAGTGAGGGGGAGCGTATCATTAACCGGCTCTACGGGTAAGTTGGGAGTCGTAGGGGCGATGAAGTAGAGGATAATCGCCGGGCCAACCCCTGTCACCATTCCCAACAGCACCGGAACCACAAAACCCGATCCCAGACTCATCACCGTTGAAAAGGCCAAGTTACTTAAATACACCACCAACGGGAATACTAACTGCTGACGGGAAAGGGCCAAGGGCTGCTTGGGCCAGAGGAACGTAGCCACCGTCATAAACACAATCCCCGTTGCCAGCCAACCGACAAAGTTTTGATAGGGCATCCCGAAAAAAGCGCCGGGTTGTTCCCAAATCCAGAAGGGGACGGTGGTTTGGCTCATGGCGGGGTCAAGGACAAAATCCCAGGAGGTGAGCAGGAGGGAACCAAGGGCGATCGCCACCGGCAACCGTAACCAAGCTGCCCCTTGGAGGCGCGACTCTAAACCCACCCGGGCCAATAAATAGGCACAGATCCCCAAATAGAACCAGGAAAGGGGAATCGTGAAGGGGACTAAACCGGCGACTTTATACCCCAGGCCACTGAGGTAGCGGTAATGGCCAAAGGGAAAGCCGGTGCTGGTTCCCAACAATTCGCTGCTGAGGGAGAGGAAGATGGCGGGCAACATAAAGGTCAGGGCGCGACGGGTTCCGAGAATGCGGAAGGCATAAACCGCCACAGCAGCAGTTCCCAATAGCATATAGGCTACGCCGCCGCCGGCCATCGACCATTGAAAGACCGTTTGGCCAATCTCCGGGAGATTGGCAATTAATTCAGCATTGGGCAGGACGATGAGTAACCCGGCCAAACCAAACGCCATTGATAAAATATGACCGACGAGCAAGGAACGCTCTACCATTGCAAGCTGTTTCATCCAAATTCAATCCTCTTAAACCTTAATGTGTAAGGGGTTGGGAAAAGATCAACGTTTCCTCCCCCCTTGAAGGTCAGTAAATCCCGATGGGGGAGATCTGACTGTGAGCAAGTTAACTGATCAAGTTAACAGATTTTTAACAAATAGTTTACATCTCTACATACTTGAGTGTACCCCGTGGGGCGCAAGTTGGGCCATTTTCGAGGGCCTAGCGAGGGGGTTCATCCTCAGATTTGTTTAACTCGCTGAGATACCAAGGGAGGAGGGCGATCGCCCCCATCAATCCCAACGTAATCGGCCCCCAGGCAAAGGTGAGGAAAAACTTTTCCACCGCATCCCGCCCCCGTGAAGCCACCATCACCGGCCCCAAACCATCCCGGACAATCTAGGCCAGCGTCCCCACCCCAAACCCCCAAACCGTGAGCACCAGGTAAAAGCGGGCTAAAATTCCCTGACCCAGCCGATCCGACGCATGGCGATTCCTTAGTGATAACGCAACGTTGCGCCTATTCTAGGCTTGGTAGGCCTCCATGCCGATGCAGGAACAGACCAAGTTGCGATCGCCATAGGCGTTATCAATGCGTCCCACGACGGGCCAAAACTTATGGCGTTTTAAATCCACCATGGGATAGGCGGCTACTTCCCGGCTATAGGGGTGGCTCCAATCGCCACAGATGAGAGATTGGGCGGTGTGGGGGGCATTTTTAAGGGGATTATCCTGGGGATCGGCGGCTCCGGTGATCACCGCTTCCGCTTCAGCCCGGATCGCCAACATCGCCCCACAGAAGCGATCCAACTCCGCTAAGGATTCGCTTTCCGTCGGTTCAATCATCATCGTGCCAATGACGGGCCAGGACATCGTAGGAGCATGAAACCCATAGTCCATCAACCGTTTCGCCACATCATCCACTTCAATGCTGTGTTTTTTCAACGGCCGCAGATCAATGATGCATTCATGGGCCACTAATCCCTTCACCCCCTTAAACAGGACGGGATAGGCCGCATCAAGCTGATGGGCGATGTAGTTGGCACTGAGGATCGCCGCCTTCGTCGCTGCCGTTAACCCCGTTGCCCCCATCATCGCAATATACATCCAGGAAATCACCAAAATACTGGCACTCCCCCAGGGGGCAGCGGCGATCGCCCCGATCCCCTTTTCGCCCCCCAAACCCGTCACGCCATGGCCGGGCAAATAGGGGGCCAAGTGGGCCGCCACGCCAATGGGGCCAACCCCTGGCCCGCCGCCGCCATGGGGAATACAAAAGGTTTTATGCAAATTCAAATGGCAAACATCCGCGCCAAAATCCCCGGGCCGACAAAGGCCCACCTGAGCATTCATATTCGCCCCATCCATATACACCTGGCCGCCATGGCGATGGATCACCTCGCAAATGTTGCGGATGCCGGTTTCAAATACACCATGGGTGGAAGGATACGTCACCATCAAGGCGGCTAACTGGTCGCTATACTTCTCGGCCTTGGCTTCGAGATCCGTGAGGTTAATATCCCCATCCTGATCACATTTAATACTTACCACCTTCATGCCACACATCACGGCGCTGGCGGGATTTGTGCCATGGGCAGATTCAGGGATCAGGCAAATGGTGCGATGGAGGTCGCCGCGATCGCGGTGGTAGGCGCGGATCACCTGCAACCCGGCATATTCCCCCTGGGAACCCGCATTGGGTTGGAGGGAAATGGCCGCAAAGCCGGTAATTTCTGCGAGCCAGGTTTCCAACTGGTTAAACAGAATTTGATAGCCTTGGGTTTGCGATCGCGGCGCGAAGGGGTGGATCTGACCAAATTCGGGCCAGGTAACGGGGAACATTTCCGCCGCTGCATTCAGTTTCATCGTGCAGGAACCGAGGGGGATCATCGCCGTATTGAGGGCGAGATCCTTGCTTTCCAACTGATGGAGGTAGCGCAAGAGTTCGGTTTCGGAATGGTAGCGGTTGAAAACGGGGTCTTGGAGGAAGGGGGTGGTACGGGTTAAGGCTTCGGGATAGGTGGTGTTGGGGGTTAAATCTTCCAACGTGAAGGGGAGCGTTTCCCGATGGGCGAAAATTTGCAACAGTTCGGTAATTTCCTCAGAAGTGGAGAGTTCATCGCAGGCGATCGCCAGATGGCCCGGCTCCATCAGGCGCAAATTAAACCCCCGTTCCGCCGCCGCTGCCAATAGGGCCGGCGCACTGGCTTCCCCCACCCCAATGCAAACCGTGTCAAAAATCGGCCCATCCACAACGGAATAATTCAACCGTTTTAACCCCGCTGCTAAAACCGTGGCGTGGTGGTGGATGGTGGCGGCGATCGCCTTCAATCCTTCCGGCCCGTGGTAAACCCCATACATCGAGGCAATCACGGCTAAGAGAACTTGAGCCGTACAAATATTGCTCGTCGCCTTATCACGGCGAATATGCTGCTCACGGGTTTGTAACGCCAACCGCAGTGCAGGATTACCCTGGCTATCTTGGGAAACGCCGACAATCCGCCCCGGAATCTGCCGTTTATAGGCTTCCTGGGTGGCAAAATAGGCCGCATGGGGGCCGCCAAACCCTAAGGGAACGCCCAACCGTTGGGTACTTCCTACAGCAATATCTGCCCCCAATTCCCCAGGGGAGGTGAGCAACGTTAGGGCTAAAGGATCGGCAGCTAACGTCACCAATCCCCCCACACCATGAACCCGCTCAATACAGCCGCGATAATCCCACACCACACCATCGGTCGTCGGATATTGCAACAACGCCCCAAATACCGGCGTTTCCTCAAAATCCATCGTCATGTGATCACCAATGATCACCTCAATGCCCAAGGGTTCGGCACGGGTGATCACCACTTCCAAGGTTTGGGGGTGGCAGGCTTCGGAAATAAAGAAGCGATTCGATTTATTCTTACAAACGCTGTAGCTCATGGCCATGGCTTCCGCCGCCGCTGTGCCTTCATCCAAAAGGGAGGCGTTGGCGATGGGCAGACCCGTCAGGTCAATGATCATCGTTTGGAAATTGAGCAGGGCTTCGAGGCGACCTTGGGCAATTTCCGCTTGATAGGGGGTGTAGGCGGTGTACCAACCGGGATTTTCGAGGATGTTACGCTGAATAACTGGCGGCGTGATGCAGGGGGAATAACCCATGCCGATCAGGGAGCGGCGGATCTGGTTTTGGGAGGCGATCGCCCTTAAACTTGCCAAAGCCTCATATTCGCTCTGGGGTTGGGGCAAATTCAGGGGCCGTTGCAACCGGATCGCAGCGGGGACGGCTTGATCGATTAACTGATCCAAACTTGCATAACCCAAAGCCTCCACCATGGCGGCTTCTGCTGCGGGGGTGATGCCAATGTGGCGTAGGGCGAAGGGGGGAAGGGGGGCGGGGGGGGCAGCAGGGGGGGCGATCGCCGGTTGAAGCTCAAGCATTATCGGGTTTAAGGTTGGGGAAAAGGGGCCTTTTTGTTGTAACAAATTATCACAATTTACGGGGGCAATTACTCCCCTTGCCCCAACTGTTGCAAAGCCGCCCGCGCCGCTGCTTTTTCCGCATCCTGTTTCCGTCGTCCCTGGCCCCGGCCGTAGGTTTTCCCCTGAATCCGCACCTCCACCACAAAGGTTTTTTCATGATCTGGCCCCGATTGCCCCACTAACTGATAGGTGGGAATTTGCCCGATCTCGGCCAGGGCCCAGGCTTGCAAATCACTTTTCGCATTGGCTGGCTCCGCTTCTTGCCGTTGGTTTAGGGCCCAGGTAAACAAGGAATTGATATAGTTCCGCACCGGCTCCAGATCACGATCCCCCGCTAAAAAATAAGCCCCAATCAAAGCTTCAAAAGCACTACTGAGTAAACGGGGATTGTCCCGACCCCCGCTATTTTCGACGCTTTTACCAAGGTAGATGTATTGATTCAGGTGTAATTGGTGGGCAAATTCTGCCAATTGGTGGCGATCGACCAAGGAGGCCCGCAAATTGGTTAATTCCCCCTCGGTATATTCGGGATAGCGATGATAGAGAAATTCGCCACAGAGAAACGTCAGGATGGCATCCCCTAAAAATTCCAGTCGTTCATTACTCTCTTCCCCCCGTTCATAGGCATAGGATTTATGGGCCATAGCCTGTCGAAACCAGGGGTCATCAATGGGTATCGGTAAGTTGAAAGGGTTCATCAATCACAGTCCTGCAAAGCGGCGAGATCGGCAGCGGTAATTTTATCCAGATGGCGGGTGATCTTGGCAATGTCCCAATTCCACCAGGCAATGGCGAGTAAAGCCTCAATGATTTCATCGCTGAACCGCTGACGGATCACCTGAGCCGGATTCCCCCCCACGATGGCATAGGGTGGTACATCCCGCACCACAACGGATTTAGCAGCAACGATCGCCCCATGGCCGATCTTCACCCCCGGCATGATCACCGCCTCATAGCCAATCCACACATCATGGCCAATCACCGTATTGCCCTTGTAGGGATAAGCCTCTGGGGGCGATCGCACCGTTTCCCAACCGTTGCCAAAAATTTCAAAGGGATAGGTAGAAAAGCCATTCATTTTATGATTCGCCCCGTTCATGATGAACTTGACCCCACGGGCTAAGGCGCAAAATTTGCCAATAATTAACTGATCCCCCACAAAGGGGAAATGATAAAGAACGTTACGCTCAAAATTTTCGGAATCTTCGGGATCATCGTAATAGGTATAGTCGCCAATGATGATGTTGGGGTTCGTGACGGTATTTTTGATAAAACAAATCTGGGGAAAGCCCGCCATGGGGTGTTTATTCTGGGGATCGGCTCCGTACATCTTCACTCCATGGTTTTTGGCACAACCTACCATTGTAGACAGTTTGCCGCAATTCCTGTATTGGCGATAATTTCCTTCGCTGCCGCCTCAATTTCTAAAATAATGGAAGGTTGAATCCCCTCTGTGGTTTCATCCAAAACCCATTGGAAATTTAAAACGTTCTGGAAGGAATAAACATTTCGCCAATGCTGTGATCCTCACGAATTTCTACCACAGCATCAGTAATTTGCGGATCATGGCTTAAAGGGGTGATCAACAGTTCAGGATGGAGGGCTTGCCAAAAGTAGGTCACGAAAGCCTCAATCTCTTGATCACCCATGCCCCCTTTTCCTTGGGCCTTCATTCGCTGTTCCGCTGCTTTGCGCCAGGTGTAACTGAGGCGATAGTCTACGGGTTTGAGCAGGATCAGTCGATCCAGACGCTCCCACAGGGGGAGATAATCCGCGAGCTTGGCATTCATGGCAAGGGCAAAGGCGCGATCGCCCTCGCTAACAATCGGTTCCGGTGCGCCGTCAAACACAGCGGGGTCTACGGGGCGCACCCCCACAAACCAGCCTTCAAAGATCACCACATCCACCCCCGCCACCCTTTCCGGTTCCCCTTGATCCCCCGCTCCTCCCCACAGGGATTTATCAAATCGGGGGACGGCAACGGGTTGGCCCGCCCAGAGGTGATCTAATACCTGTATCCCTTGAGCAATATCATGGGTTCCCGGCGGCCCCCGCCATTTTAGCCGTGGCTCCTGGGCTTGGAGGGCTTGGCGTTGGCCATAGGAGAGGTAGAGATCATCGAGGGAAAAACTTAAGGGGTGATGGCCTTGCTGTTTTAATAGCGCCGTCACCATCGCGCCTAAGGTCGTCTTCCCTGTACCCTGGCCGCCTAAAATCCCTAAAACGATAGGCCGGCCTAGCCTTTGCTGTTCCTGATGGAGGGCTTGGGCAAGGGGAAACCAGAGGCGCTGAAACGTGGAAGCGATCGCCCATCCCTCTGCTATTCCTTGGCTTTGGGCAAGCGCGATGAACGCCTCCGGGCAATCCCTCTCTGTGGGGGTGAGTAACCGGATGGCAAAATCCATCGGTGGGAGATTGTCGAGGATTGCTGATCCGGCCATAGGCTATGAATCTCCTGAAAGGGTTGAATTTTTAGGGGCCTCGGGCAATGGGAAAATGTTAAGGTGCAAAATTGTCGCAAAAATTTTTGCCCCGCTCCCCTCGCTTCCTTCCCTCTAGAATTTGTTAGGATATGCCTTAGCTTTGGGGACAAAGCACAATTTAACCGATCCCCGGCCCTTAACGACCTTTTGTTATGAACATCCGCAGCCTGTTTCGGGATTTAAGACGGTGGTATGTGGGAACCCCTGACCGCGCCTTAGATGAAGCCTATCAGGGAGCATTGCGGATTAAAGCCCTAGAAGATGAGCATTTTCAGGGGCAGCCGGTGAGCGCGGCGGCGGGGCCGGACTATTGCGATCGCGTTCTCACTTATTTTGAGGCGGAGGTTAAAAACCAGATCCGCACGATTAATCTGCGATTGGCGGAGTTTCGTGCTACTCGTCAGGTGGTGGGCCAGGGCGATCGCCTCGGAGAAGCGGGGAAAGAAGCTGCCGGGATCATTATTGATAAGCTCAATTTTATCGACCAAATTCTCAACCATTACCCAACGACTGCCCCATCGGAGCGCAAAAAATCCCTCTCCCTCATTCCCGTTGACCCCAAAAATACCGCTGCCGTCCCCCAAAACCCCAAACCAAAGCCCTCACCCTCAATATTGCCCAAGGATAAACTGGCCAGTGCTGGCTCCAAAACCGGAGCCGTCCCCCGTTCGATCCTCAATACTTTTAGCCGGGTTAAACGGGAACTCGATCCCCAATCCGTCGGCTCTGAAGGGGAGGTAGTGAAAAAATTTCGCCAAGCCCGCGATCGCACGGCGATCGCCATCAAATTTCTCCTCTTACTGATCATCATTCCCCTCCTCACCCACCAACTCACCAAAACCTTCATCATCGAACCCCTGATCGAAAAGCAATTTTTTACCACCCATAGTGAAATTGTTTTTCTCAATCAAGACCTCCAAGAAGAAGCATTTATCGAGTTAGAGCATTATGAAAAAACCCTGAAATTTACCACAATGCTGGGCTTAACGCCGGAGCTTTCTCAAGGTGAAATCGAAGTTAAAATCAAAGAAAAAGCCGATGAGTTAGCCAGTAACTATCGTCGCCGTGGGGCCAGTGCCGTTGCCAACGTCTTTGCTGATATTTGTTCACTGCTTGCCTTTGGTTGGGTGATTATGATCAGCCGTCGGGAGATTCAAGTTCTCAAGGATTTTATTGATGAGATTGTTTATGGCTTAAGTGATTCAGCGAAGGCATTTTTAATTATTCTGTTTACCGATATGTTTGTGGGGTTCCACTCTCCCCACGGTTGGGAGGTTATTTTAGAAGGGGTTTCTCGCCATTTTGGTTTACCGGAAAGCCGCGATTTTAATTTCCTGTTTATTGCGACCTTCCCCGTGATTCTTGATACGGTGTTAAAGTACTGGATTTTCCGCTATCTCAACCGCATTTCTCCCTCAGCGGTTGCTACCTATAAAACCATGAATGAGTAACCCCGTGAGCAATTCTACCAGGGCTGATTTTTTACTGTTCATGCAACATGGTTGGGCGGATCAGGCGCAACCCATTGCTGGTTTAGGGGCGCAATTGGCCCCCAATGGGGAGGTGGTGGCTCCAGATTTGGGGTGGTGGCGGACTTGGTGGCGGATCGAGCCGTTAATTGAGACGGTGGAAAGGGCGGCGATCGCCCTTCAATCCCAACACCCCGATTTATCCTGGCGAATTGTGGGCCATTCCATGGGGGGGCTGATCTGGTTGGAGCTATTGGATCGCCATCGGCATTGGTGGCCCAAAGTGCATTCTTTAGTATTAATTGCCTCCCCCGTGGGGGGTGCGGATTTGGGGCGGATTCTCGATCCCTTCGGTTGGGGGGTGGGGATTGCACGGGATTTGGGGCGCAATCGGCGGGATTTGGCCCGCCGGATTGCGGCCGAGATCCCCACTTTGGTAATTGCTGGGGATATTGATGGGGGGAGTGATGGCACGGTGTTGGTGCAAACGACCCGCTGTGATTTTGCTCAGTGCGTGACACTACCCTATAGCCATCCGGCGTTAAAAAATCACCCGGCCTTAATCCCCGTGATTCAGGAATTTTGGGCGGATCCTAGGGTTGCTCCACCTCCGGAACTCGGTTTAATGGGGGCAATTGGCGATCGCCTCCGCCAAGTCCCCGGTATCACCGATGCCCATCCCCGTGATGCCCTCAAAGCCAGCATCTTCAAGGAATTCCCCGATGGCACGACGGTGAAAACCTGGCGCAATCCCTGGGGATTGCGCCATGTGTTTGTGATGGATGGGGGAGGGGTTTGTCACTATGGCGGCTTTGTGGGCATGGCCGATGAGGCCAAGTTAGCCAGGGCCTTGGTAGAAATCCAAGGGTTTTGCTAACCTCCAGGTCTAAAAATGTTAAGATTCTTAACAGAAAAGGCTTGCTCATGGAGAATATGGGAAGCATGGAAACCCCGTCTCTTTAGAGCGGGGAAGGGTTAACAAAGGGGAACAATCCGTCGTTTTGTCATGATTCAACCTGCTTCCCGGTTCGGGATCTTTAAAAATCGTCGCCTTTGGATCGGTCTGGGTTTTGGCCTGTTGATCGCGGGGGCCAGCCTGAAGTTATTAGCACCAACGGAGCAATCCCCCACTGCTTCAGGGGACAGCCCCGCCATCGCCCAAACGGGGGAAGCCACACCCGTAACCCTTGTCACCGCTGAATTAACCACGATTCAAGAGGGATTTAACGCCACCGGAACCGTCACCGCCACGGAATTGTTACCCGTCACCGCCCAAGCAACGGGGTTACAAATTCAAACGATTCTGGCCGATGAAGGGCAGTTTGTCCGGGGGGGTCAGGTTTTAGCGCGGCTCAATAGTAGTTTATTGCAAGCTCAATTGACCCAAGCCCAGGCCAGTGTTGCCCAAGCGGAGGCGCGGGTGACGGAGTTGCGCTCCGGTAGCCGGCCTGAAGAAATTAACCGTGCACAGGAAGCGGTGCGTATTGCTAGTGCTGGGGTTGTCCAGGCTCAATCGGATTTGGAGTTAGTGCGGAAACGGGTGCGCCGGAATCAAAACCTGGAGGCGGAGGGGGCGATCGCCCGCGATCGCCTCGATGAAATCCTCAATCAAGCCCGGATTCAAGAAGCGAACCTCCAACAGGCTCAAGCCCGGTTAGCCGAAGCTCAATCCCAACTCACTGAACTGCGCCAAGGCCCTCGGGCTGAGGTGATCACCCAAGCAGAGGCCCAACTTCAGCAGGCCCAAGGGCAAGTCCAATTCATCGCTGCCCAACTGCAACAAACCCAAATCCTCGCCCCCGCCAGCGGCACGATCGCCACCCGCAACGCCCGTGTTGGGGCAATTTCCAACGCCTCAGAACCCCTATTTACGATTATTCAGGGGGGTCAGTTGGAATTGGCTTTAATGATCCCTGAAACCCAGTTGCCCCAAGTGCGGCCCGGGCAGGTGGTGCGAATTACTGCTGAAAATAATCCTGATCTGAGCCTGAACGGCCAAGTGCGGACGATTAACCCTGTGGTTGATGCCCAATCTCGGCAGGCGACGGTGAATGTCATGCTTCCTGCTAATCCCTCCTTAAAACCGGGGATGTTCCTCAAAGGGGAAATTATTACCCGCAATACCCAAGGGATCACGATTCCCACGGCGGCCCTCTTACCCCAAACTGAGGAGCAGGCGGTGGTATTTGTCCTGGCGGGGGATAATCGGGTACGGCGGCAAGAGGTGCAGGTGGGGGAATTATTGGGGGGCGATCGCGTTGAAATTTTGGCAGGGTTAGAGGTGGGCGATCGCATCGTCCTTGAGGGTGCGCCCTATCTCAAAGATGGGGATCAGGTGACTATTGAGTCTTAAATCCTCAACAGGCGTAGGGGCGAAAAATGCTGTAGGGGCGAAAGATTTTTCGCCCCTACTACTCCCCAGGTAGGATTCGAACCTACGACCAATCGATTAACAGTCGATCGCTCTACCACTGAGCTACTGAGGATTGCTTTGTAGCCACAGTTGCTTATTGTAGCAGTAGGTTTTTTAAAAGGCAAGATTTTTTTGTTAATTTCCCCAACAACCTGTAACAGCCCTGTTGTGAATGCCCCAAGACCCTTGGGAATCAGGCTATGGTGGGAAATGGCCAGATTATGAAAATTGTTATCCTCCCGCCCTATGCTCACCCATCATCGCTGTCCCGTCTCCCTCTCCCTGGTGGCCAAAGACTTGCCCCTATGGTCAGCCGTGGATACCTATGCCACCCTCTGCCAACAAGACCGCGATCGCTTCCACCTGCGGCTCAAACACCCCAGCTTTCCCACCCCCGAAACCGCCCTGGCTACCCCTTGGACGGCACACCCTCCGGCGGGAATGCTCTGGTTAGAATTTTCCTCCCAACGGGTTTTACTCACCCTCCAAGGCCGGGGGCAATTGGGCTATCGTCACCACTGGGCCAATGGCGTTTATGGCACTTCTCGCTATTGGCTCGATGCCCCAAACCAAGGACTTCAGCCTGTCATTGCTTTGCGGAACTTTACCCGGCAGTTGGTGGTTTCTGGTTATCCCCTCCCTGATCGCTTGCAGATTGACTATGAACTCTGGTCAGGACAACTCCCCCTCGGCCAATATATTTTGCACCTCGACATTCATCACTAGAAAACAATCAAAAGGCCCCATCCCCGCCGATCTCTGCGAAGATGAGAACAGAAACTTTGTAGAAATTCAGCAGTAAGCCTCAGAATCTATGGGAAGCGATCGCATCGTTTTGCTCTCACGCCGAGAAATCGACAAAATGCGGCAAGCGGGTAAGCTCGCCGCCCAACTCTTAGACCACCTCACCCCCCTAGTAAAACCGGGGGTCAGCACCCTCGAACTCAATGATGAGGCAGAGCGGTGGACTCAGGCCCATGGGGCCAAAAGTGCGCCCCTAGGGTATCCCGGTGCAGTGATGGCCTTTCCGAAATCCATTTGCACCAGCATTAACAATGTGATTTGTCATGGCATCCCCAGCGCCAAAGAAGTCCTCAAAGACGGCGACATTATCAATATTGATGTCACCCCCATCGTTGATGGCTACCATGGCGACACCTCCCGCACGTTCTTCGTCGGTACACCCTCCCCGGTGGCGAAAAAATTGGTGGAAGTGACGGAAGAATGTTTACGGCGGGGGATTGCGGCGGTGAAGCCCGGTGGCCGGGTGGGGGATATTGGCGCAGCGATCCAAGAATATGCCGAAGCGGAAGGCTTTTCCGTTGTGCGGGATTTTGTTGGCCATGGCGTAAATCGTGTCTTTCACACCCCGCCCCAGATTCCCCACTATGGCGTGCGGGGCAAAGGCAAAAAGCTCAGACCCGGTATGGTGTTTACCATTGAACCGATGATCAATGAGGGGAGTTGGGAAGCGGAGGTTTTGGCCGATGGTTGGACGGCTCTCACCAAAGACCGCAAACTTTCCGCCCAGTTTGAACACACCATCGCCATTACCCAAACCGGCGTAGAAATCTTGACCCGCCGCGAAGATTAGCACCATTCCACTTGGCTGTGGCGATCGCGCAACGGCGGAATGCTCCGATGCTAATCTTTGAGGGAAGCCGTTCAGTTCCTTTGTGGAGAAGCCCCCATGCAACTTAGTCCCCAAGAAAAAGATAAGCTGTTAATTTTTACGGCGGCGCTGGTGGCCGAGCGTCGCAAGGATAAGGGTTTGAAGCTCAACCACCCGGAAGCGGTGGCCTATCTCTCCGCAGCTATCCTTGAAGGGGCGCGGGAAGGGCGCACGGTGGCGGAGTTGATGGATTATGGCACAACGCTGCTGACCCGTGAGGATGTGATGCCGGGGATTGCCGAGATGATTCCGGAGGTACAGGTGGAAGCGACATTTCCCGATGGGACAAAGTTGGTGACGATCCACGACCCGATTCGTTAGCTGCGAAAACGGGTTGGTAGGGGCGAAAAATTTTTCGCCCCTACTTAACCCCCTTGGCGACCGCTAGAGCTTGCCCTTAATCTCTGCGAGCAAGCCTTTGCAGGCATCCATGAGTAGATTGATCACATAGTCGAAGCCATCGGGGCCGCCATAGTAGGGGTCAGGGACTTCGCGATCGCCATGGTATTGGGCATAATCGCACATCAGTTTCACCTTTTCTTGATATTGGCCGGTGTGATCGAGGGCGAGAATATTGCGATAATTATCCCGATCCATGGCAAGAATGAGATCAAAGGCTTCAAAATCTTCCGTATTGAACTGGCGAGCAGCGCCCGTCATGGGGATCCCTTGTTTAGCGGCGGCATTTTGCATCCGGCGATCTGGGGGGGAACCGATGTGATAGCTAGAGGTTCCGGCGGAATCACATTCAACCTGGCCCGTCAGACCTGCCTGCTCAACAAAGTGTTTCATGATATTTTCCGCCGAAGGGGAGCGGCAGATATTACCTAAACAGACAAACAGGAGTCGATAAGCCATCGTTAAAAATGCAGAACAGCGTCAAAAACAAGGGAAACAGGGGCAAAACTGACACCGGGAATGGGTAGAAATTCCTAAAATGCCCGCCCTCTATGATAGGGTCTAGTCGTGGTTTTGTGCTAACGTATTCTGCGAGGTTCCCCTTGCTTGTGAGGATAGATTTATCCATGTTCCGAAGCCATCGCAGTCCCTACTCGTTTCGTCAGCGTAAGCAGTCCTTGCATTTTTGGCCCACGGTGCTGTGGGTGATTGTGGGATTGGTGGGGCTAGAATTGGGCATGAATGTCTTGGTTCTCTTGACCAGTCAGCGCGATCGCATCATCAATGCCACGGGGGATAACGCCGAAGCCAATCAATATAAACTTGCCTTTCTCACCCCAGAGGGCAATTCCCTCACCGGCATCCCTCAGCCCGGTAAGCTCGCCGCTAAGTCCAGCGTTGCTGTGGGCTATGAATTATTCCCCGACCAAACCAGTGAGGTTTGGACAATCAACGCCCAAGGGTTCCGTGATCCTGAACCAGTCCCCCTCGAAAAACCAGAGGGAGAAATTCGCATTTTTCTCCTGGGCGGCTCCACCGCCTTTGGTCAAGGGATTAAGGATCAAGCCTCAATTTTAACGGAACGGCTCAATGCTCGGTTCCAGGAGCGTTTAGAGCAACAGGAGCGATCGCCCGAAAAATATCAACCCACCGTCCTCCCCCCCACCGCCGAACAGCGGCAACGCATTGCCCAACTCCCCCCCCGCCTGCGCTCTGGCAATTATCGCGTCATCAATGCCGCCATCCCCGGCTACGCATCGGGGAATCAGTTGGCTCAATTAGCCCTGCGGATTTTGCCCTATCGCCCGGATGTAATCGTTGTCCTCAATGGTTATGAAGATTTGATGCTGGATTCCAGTCAGGAAAGCGTCGGGATTCCAGTTAAATCTAATCTGCTACAACAGCCCTTCCAGTATTTTTGGATTTTAGTCAGTCATCCCATTGAACGGACGATTCAAAACACCATGACTGCAAAGGTACTGCAATACTATGTCTTCAAGGATTATCCTGGCCTTGCCGAACGGAGCTTACCCGTTCAAGATGGTGGCAAGACTTTTGCCGACTATTTACCAGAGAGCGCCGATTCCGAGGAAATGGCTCGCCGGGTGCAACGGTATCGTCAGCACACTTTGCAAATGATTCAGATTGCAGCCGGGGCAAGAGTCCCTTTAATTGTGGCATTGCAACCGGAAATCACAGGCATTTCGCCCGAAAAACGAACTTCAGAAGAATCAACCATTGTCCAGGGATTGGAGTCAAATTACACTGAACTATTGACAGCGGGTTATCAGCAGTTAAATACAAGTAATGAGCAGTTAGGGTCTGCTTTTCCCAATAATGTCAAGGTGCTGAATTATTACGATCTCTTCGATTCCTTTTCAGCAACGGCATTCCTCGATACCGTCCATCTCACCGCCGCTGCTCACCAAGCGGTTTCAGAGCGATTTTATAATGCCATAGCGGATTTGCCCCAATTACAACAGCGGCCGGTGGAGCCGGCTAAGTAGGGAGTAGGGAGTAGAGAGTGGGTGTGAGGGGGCGAAAAATTTTTCGCCCCTACATCAACCCTATTGAACTATAGCAATCCGACGTGATTGCTGAACAAAAAGATAACTGAAGGCCTTGCCCAGCAACAATAGTTGTTTCATGAATCAAATAGGATTGAGTAAGTTTCAGAGTAAGCAGTTCCCACTTCCCACTTCCCACTTCCCACTCCTCACTTCCCACTCCTCACTTCCCACTCCTCACTTCCCACTTCCCACTCCTCACTTCCCACTTCCCACTCCTCACTTCCCCGCCAACCACTTTAAAATCTCCCCCTGGAGGCGATCCAGATCTCGCGAAAATTCCTGTTTGAACCATTGCCCGACGGCATCTAGGGGCGTGAAATTTTTGCCAGCCTGCCAATTTAAGCGTTGGTTAAGGGGGGTGAGGTGTGTGCCGGGGAGGATTTGGAATTGGGTGGTGGTGCTGAAGCGATCGCGCAAAATGGCCGCTAGATCATCGGTTTGATCAATGTCATCGCGGCGAAATTTGATCAAAAAGTTCTGATCTGTGGGGTAGCGTTTCTGGATGAGGGTTAAGGTATCTGTGGGGTTGGGGGTGAAATCTAGATTAAAAGATGCTTTTAAGCCAAGGCGATCGCCAAAGGGAATGGAGCGATCAATGGGGAAATTATTAAAGGAAATGAGAATATTTCCCGCCCGTTGTACCGGATAAACACTGTTAATTAATAAATGGAGTTTGCAGCCCATGCTGTGGCCCAGGCCGTAGATGGGCAGCGGTTCCGGGGGGAGTAACCGGCGGGCTTGGAGGCGATCGCTCAGGGTTTCAAACCGATTAAGTACATCGCGGGCGATCGCCTGATGATCGAGGCTATCCAAATTAGAAAAGGGCGTGGCAATCACCCCATAGCCCGCATCACCCAACGCATTGAGCAAACTGCGATAGACTAAATGGGGAGCCGTTGCCACAAATGCCCCCCCCAAAAAATGAACCAACCCCACCGGCCGGGGGGGGAGTAATAACCAATTATTGCCGCTTGCTTGCCAGTCCATTGTTACTGCTCAATCTCCCCTTAGAATAACGTGCCTACTGGCGATCGCGGCAATCCTCGCTAAGATGGAAAAACCTGCCTCAATGTTTGGCAGTCAGCCTATTCACGATCATTATGAACCTAACTCGAATCACACCCCTTGCTCTCCTCGCCAGTTTAGCCCTAGGGACAACCGCCTGCAATCAAGCCGGGACAAAGTGGCAAGGCACTTGGGAATTTGAAAATCCTGATACTGGAGAAACGGTTCAATTTATTCTCAGTGACGATCAAAAAGTATTTTTTCTGGGCCCAGAAGGGTTAACCCCTGAACCCGTAGCCTACGAAATCCCGATTAAACGGGTCTCCGAAGCCACCACCGTCCCGGAAGGGGTGGAAATAGTTGATCTTGCTGCTGAAATTGAAAAAAATGCAGCCCAAGCCATTTCCTCCGAAGGGGCCTTATCCATCAGTGCCTTAATGCGGGGCCAACAGGCCTATCACCTGGAAAAAGGCGAGTTTACCGATGATTTTGAAAAAATCGGCATCGGGCTGCCGCCAGAAACTGATAATTACAACTACAAAATGACCTTGGCGGAAAATCGCATTGGCCTAACTGCCACAGCCAAAGTAGATAAGGCTAAAAGCTACGCCGGTTTAGTCTACATCGAAGGGGAAGGCCCCCAATCCATGACCCGCGCCATCCTCTGTACCACCGAAGCAGACTCCACCACTGCCCCGGATCTCCCGGAAGTTGCTGAGGGTGAAGCCACCTGTGCCAGCGGTTCTGTCCCGGTGGAATAGGCATCTGTCGGGGCGAAAGATTTTGCGCCCCTACTGCAATTGGGCCAACTTTGCCCGCGCTGAACTCAAAAGTTCCTGGGCTTTGGCGTGGGCAGTTGTGCCGGTTTCAATTTTTTCCAGTTCGGTGATGATCTCTTGGATTTGGCTAGCAGTGGCGGTTTTATTAACGGCGGCGGGATCATCGGGGGTATTGGCCAGCAGCCTACTAATGGCAACATTGGCTTGATCAAAGGCGGCGATCGCCTGCCGTTCTGACTCCTCACGGGTCTTAATCTGAGCTAAATTCGCCACATATTGCGCCCTTAAGGTTTGGGCTTCCACATAACCCGCATCCCCGGCCTGAACCCGGTTTAACTCATCAATAGCCTCCTCCCAAAGATCGAGAATTTGCTGCCATTTTGAAGCGGGATGGGGGGGATTTTGGGACATTTGAGCCGCCTGTTTGCCGAAGGCTTTAGCAACGCTGATATGTTCGTTGGTTTGTTGGGTGCTGGCTACGGTTCCGGTTAATTCGGCAAAATCTCGCTCGTGGGCGATTAGTTTTTGCGCTGCTAGACGACCGGCTAAGGTATTGGGGGGGATTTGGCTGAGTTGATCGAGGGCCACTTGCCAATGGGCTATGGCCCCCTGCCGTTGGGCATCATCCCCCCCCTGCTGATATTGGGTTTTAGCTGTAGTTAGGGTTTGCTCTGCTGTGGCCAAAGCCGTTAAAGCGTTGGTTTCCTGGAAAGCTTGGGCCTCCATCCGCCCCACCTTTTGCCGAGCGGCTTGGAATTCATCCACCGTAAACCGCCAACTACAGCCAAAAAAACTGCAATACCCCACCGGCTCATAGCCCAAAAACCACACCGGCAAACGGTCTAAATTCCCTTGGGCTGCTTTGACTTTCTCGGCTCCCAACGCAATATCTGCGCCGCTGGTGGCTTGATTAAGCAGTTGATCCGCCTGCTCCACATGGGCGATCGCCTGTCGATAATTTTGATCCATTTGGAAAAAACTGGGCAAAAGCAAAATTGGCGCAGCATTAGCCACCGGCCGCCGAATCGGGGGAAAGGGCAAATTCACCACCCACAGGCCCCCAGCCCCAATGATCACCCCCAAAACCCCCCACTTGAGCCATTGCCCCAGGCCGATCTGACCATTGGCCCGGGCCGCTTGGCGAATCACTTTGGGGCTAAACTCCGGAAAATGATCTGTGACGGTTTCGCGAATTTGCGTTTCGGTAGCAAAATCTCCCCGCTCCAGACGCATTTTTTCTAGCCGTTGCAGCACAATGCCGAGCAGGGTTGTGCCGTTGCTGCCCTTGGCTTTAGCGGCTTTTTTGAGTTCAGTTTTGAGGATTTGATATGCGCGATCATTAAGACGGGCCATGGTAGAAACGCAGGTGAGGGTTGATTGAACCTATTTTAAAGGGTGGCGTTCCGCCCCATCGTTTCCTTCTTATCCTGGTTCAATTTTCCCAAGATTCAGGGGGGCCAAATTTCTGATCCTCGATAAACTGGGAAGAAGATTGTAGGGTCCTTGAGCCAATTTCTGTGATGAACCAACCCAACAATGAACGCCAACGGGCCGCCGATGCCTTTGCTCAATCCTTAGCCGCATTTCAAGAACTGTTGGCGGAAGTTGCCCCAGAGGAGGCCCCTTTAGCCGACGAACCCCTGGATGAGTCGCCCGCCCAATCCCCACGCAGTAGCGATTAATCCCCAACGATGGGATCAACCGGCGGAATATCCGGGGCAAAAATAAACACTAGGCTTAAAAACCACGGCTCCCCCGTTGGGCGATGAATGGCAATCTCACGGATAAATTCCCGGAAATAAAACCGCCGCTCCGGTTCGGAGAGATCCCACCAAAATTGTGAAATCGAAACGGTTTGGGCGATCGCCCCTAAATTATCCGGCGGCAGTTGGGCGAGTTGGGCTTGGGCTTGGGCGATTTCCGTTTGTAATTGGTAGCGGCGCAATTGGGCGGTTTCGGGATCAAGGATGCCCTGAGCTTCTAAATCCGGGAGTTGGGTGAGAATCTCCTGATTCCTCGCTATCTTGGCCCGAATTTCCCCCCCGAAATCCCCCGCTGGCATTCGGGCCACCGCTTGGGGGAGGTCACGGCATACCGAGGCGATCGCCGCCGCCAACACTTCCCCATAGGCCAATCCCCCGCAGGCTTTCCCCCCCAAGCATTCCACGGGCCGCAGATAGAGATAATCCGGTTTTTTGCCCCGTTGGGTGGTGCGGGTAATGCGGTAGCGGCTGCGGCAATGGTGACAGCGTAATAAACCGGCCAGCGATCGCGGCGCACTGGCGGTGCGGGGGGGTAAGGCGCGATTGCGTTTGAGGAGGCGATCAATTTGGGCCGCTTCATCCCGGCTTAAAATCGGCGTATGGGTGTTGGTCAGCGTTTGCCCTTGGGCAGAGGTGAGATCGCCGCGATAGACCGGATTCGTCAGCCAGCGGCGACCCGTCGTCACCGTAATTTTTTTGCCATATTTCTTTTCCAAATAGCGCACCGCCCCCCGCAACGAACCATAGAGCAAAAACTGCTCAAAAAAATCCTTCACCACCGGAGCCGTACTGCGATCCAACAAATAGCGATCCTGGCCGCGCCGATAACCATAGGGGGCCTTTCCCGGTGGGGGTTTGCCCGCTAAACGATTGCGGCTGTGGCCGAGGCGCAATCTGCGCCGCTGTTGCTCTTGTTGAATGGCGGCGATCAGGCCGAAGAAAGGGGCATTTTTTCCCTCTGGATAGCCTTGGCTGGTGACAATTAACGCCACTTGGGCCGCTTCCAATTGAGCCACCACCCCACTCACCTCAGCCAACGTATCCCCCAACTCCTCCAACCGCCGCACCAGCAGGTATTGAGGCGGTTGTGTGGCACAAAGGGCTAAGAGTTGCGCCAATTGGGGACGCTGCCCATTGCCCCAATCTTGATAAACCTGATCCACCTCCACCCCCCAAAGATCCGCCGCTGGCGGAGCTTCCAATCTTGGATCACTGTAAACGTAGGCAATAATCCGCATTAGGAGGCGATCGCCACAGTATGACGGGCCAACCAAGTTAATAAAATCCCATTGACCTGTTCCGGCGCTTCATCCTGGGGACAATGGCCCACATTGGGCAGGGCAATAAAGTCCTCCACCGTCCCTAAATTTGCCACTTCTCGCCCCAAAGCTACCGGCTCCCAAGGATCCGCTTCCCCCCAAATTACCACCGTCGGACAACGCAATTGGGGGAGCAAATCCTCCGGTAGGGGCCCTTGGGAATAGGTGGTGAAGGCAGCAAAGACGGCGGCCGCACCGGGATCGCGGGCGGGTTTGAGCAGCATGGCCAGCAGTTCATCGGTGACGGCGGCGGGGTTGTGGTAGGCCTGTAAAAGGGCTTGGCGGACGGGGCGGGGTTGGGCGATGGTTTGGAAAAAGAAGGTGTAAAACCAGGGCTGTTTGAGTAGACCTTGCAAAATCGGCGTGCTGAACTGTTGATGCCAGGGTTGGGTGTCCCGTTTGCGTTCGTGAAGGAGGCGGAGGGAAAAGTTGAGGGCGGCGAGGCCCTGGACTTGATCGGGGTAATCAACGGCGGTTTGCATCGCGGCGATCGCCCCAATGGAATTCCCTACTAAAAACGCCGGTTCCCCCACCACTTCCCGACAAAAATCGGCAATTTGGGCCGCCCAAGTCTCGAAGGTATAGGGGAAAGGATCGCCAGGCTTGGGTTTTGCCGAAGCGCCAAACCCCAATAAATCCAGAGCATAGCAGCGGTATTGCGCCCCCAACACCGGCAGATTATGCCGCCAATGGCCCCAGGAAGCCCCAAACCCATGGATCAGCAATACCGGCGGCCCCTGATCCCCCACCTGTTGATAGCAGATGGGGAGATTGTGCCAATGCCAGGTCTGGGTGGGAGTGGTGAGGGGTAAAGGGGTCATGGTTGGGCGTTGAGGAAATGCTCGTAAGTGGTGCGGGAAAGGTTTTGAATCAGGAGGCGGGCGCGGTCGTCATTGTGGGGACGACGGACGAGGATGGCGATCGCATAGCGTTTCCCCGTGGGGGTTTCCACCATGCCCACATCCCCTAACATTGTGCCAATATCGCCGGTTTTATGGGCAATCACTGCCCGTTCATCCAAGCCTTGGGGTAGGAGTTCCCGCCGCTCCACCCGCTGCAAAATATTCAGGAGGCGATCGCGAGATTCTAAGGAAACAATTTCCCCCTGATGAATTTGGGCTAAGAGATGGACTAAATCAATGGGCGTAGTGACATTCGTTCCCCCCAAATCCGGGAGGTCATTTGCAATGCTAGTGGCCGTGAGTCCCCAATCACTAAACCGCTGATTCACCCTTGCTGCTCCCCCCAAACGATGGAGCAGCATATTGGTGGCGGTGTTATCACTGATGATGATCATTTTTTCGAGAACTTCCCCGACGCTATAGGTGCGGCCGGGGGTATCGTACTGCATCGTGCCGGAGCCGGTGGCGATCAAATCCGGCTTCATGACCAAACCTTCTTGGAGCGTTAAGCCCCCAGCATCGATTTCTTGAAAGGCCGCAACCAACAGGGGTAACTTAATCGTGCTGGCGGCGGCGATGCTGGCTGTGCCGTTGAGATTGACAAAATCGTAGGTATCTAAATCGAGGATAAACACCGCCGGTTCAAGATCGGGAAAGGGGGCGGTGACGGTTTGGAGGCGATCGCCCAATTCATCCAAGTTCTGGCCCAACTTTAACGGCGGCAAGTTTTGCCCTAAGGGGGCAGTGGGGGCAATGGCATTGGGGGGAGTTGGGTTAATGCCAACAATGGCCGTACCCGCCAGCACGGCGATTCCCACAAGGACGATCACACAGCGACTCCCATAAATCACCCAGGGATTCAGCGGGCGTTGGCGTGGGGATGCTATTTCCTTAAAGGCGTGAACCGGGGGAGGGGCCAAAACCACCTGTTGAATCCGGGGGGGTTGATCCGGCACAGCATGGAGATGACGGGGCCGTGGGTTTTTGCGGGTTTTTGCTGGCGATGGGGAAGCTAAGGCGGAACGCTCCGGGCGCGGTAGGGGTGTGATCGATGCCAGTTGGGATGGGGGGATGGGTTGACCTTGTTGCGCCGCCGCTTGGGCCATCCGTCGCCGTCTTCTGCGTCCACCGCCTGAGGATGTCATTGGTCTTTTTCGCCTCTGCGCTCAATTCTGCTGCTATACTAATAATTCAAACGAACTATTGATGAGTTGAAGCTCAGGGAACCTCCGCCCTCTATACCTCATCTATTCACCCTCCTCACCACAACCGAAGCTTATTTCCCCGACGGTAACAGATCCAAAATTTTATTCACAAATTCTTGATGATCCACCACCGGCTTCGAGATATAGTCATCCGCCCCGCTTTGTTTGAGAAAGCTTTCGCGATCGCCTTCCATGGCGTGGGCCGTCACTAAAATAATCGGCAAATGGGCCGTCTTCGCATCCGCCTTGAGCATTTGGGTAATTTTCAACCCATCAACGGCTTTCCCTTGGTAAACACTATGGGAAAGGGACACGTCCATTAAGATAATGTCTACCTCTCCCCCTTGGGCCGCTCGCATCACTTCTTCCACATCTTCAGTGCCACGAACTTCCAAACCACCACGTTTCGTGAGAATTTTGGAAAAGACCCGTAAGTTGATCGGGTCGTCTTCTACAATCAGAACGGTTGTCATAGGTGTCAATCGGGAGGGAGTGACGGGATCACAAAATAAGTATTGAGACGAACATCCCCCTTCATCTTCCCATTCAGCGGGAAATCCGTCACCCTCCACTGTACGCGATTATAAGGAATCCAGACCCATGGCTAAACAGCTTGACCTGCTCGCAACGGGCAAAATCATCCCCACTGCACTCCACAGTGAGATGGAACGGTCTTATCTGGAATATGCGATGAGCGTCATTGTCGGGCGAGCTTTGCCCGATGTGCGCGACGGATTAAAACCCGTCCATCGCCGTATTCTCTACGCCATGCACGAACTGGGCTTAACCCCCGATCGCCCCTATCGTAAATGCGCCCGTGTTGTCGGGGATGTCTTGGGGAAATACCATCCCCATGGGGATCAATCGGTCTACGATGCCCTGGTGCGGATGGTGCAGGATTTTTCCTCTCGTTATCCCCTCTTGGCGGGCCATGGCAACTTTGGCTCGGTGGATAATGACCCCCCAGCGGCGATGCGCTACACGGAAACGCGGCTGGCGGCGATCGCCCAAGATGGCCTCCTTACCGATATCAGTGAGGCCACGGTTAATTATGCCAATAACTTTGATAATTCCCAACAGGAGCCGGTGGTGTTGCCGGCCCAGTTGCCGATTTTGTTGCTCAATGGTTGTACGGGGATTGCCGTGGGCATGGCCACCAATGTGCCGCCCCATAATTTGGGGGAAATTGTCGATGGCTTAATTGCTCTGATTGATCACCCGGATTTGCCCGATCGCAAATTGTGGCAACTGATTCCCGGGCCGGATTTTCCCACGGGGGGGGAAATCATCGGTACGGCGGGGATTGAGGAAGCCTACGCCACGGGTCGGGGTAGCATTCCGTTGCGGGGTGTTGCCCATCTGGAAGCGTTGGAGAAGGGGAGTAAGCGCCGCCGCCATCAACAGGTTTTAGTGATTACCGAGTTGCCCTATCAGGTCAATAAGGCGGCTTGGATTGAAAAAGTTGCCGAGTTGGTGAATCAGGAAAAACTGAAGGGGATTGCTGATATTCGGGATGAGAGCGCTCGCGATGGGATGCGGGTTGTGATTGAAATTAAGCGGGATGGCAACCCCCAGGAAATTTTGCGGCAACTCTATCGCCAAACCCCCTTACAGGGCAACTTTGGCGCAATTTTCCTGACGTTGGTGAATAACAAGCCCTGTCAACTCAGTTTGCGGGAAATTTTGACGGCGTTTTTGGAATTTCGCGAAACAACTCTCGTTAGGCGTTATCAGGATGAATTGGCCCATGCAACGGGTCGCCGGGAAACGGTGGCGGCGCTGTTGGCGGCTTTGACGAATCTCGATCAGGTGGTGGAGATTCTCCGCCATGCCCCCGATGGCACGACAGCAAGGGGAACATTAATCACGGAATTAGGAATTAATGAAGCTCAAGCTAATGCGATCCTGGCGATGCCGATGCGCCGGTTAACGGGTTTGGAGCGGCAAAAGTTGGAGCAGGAGGGGACGGAGTTAGGGGCGCAGATTGAGCGGTTGGCGCAGTTATTGGGCGATCGCCATGAATTATTAAAAGCCCTCAAAAAGGAACTCCGTAGTCTCAAGCGTAAGTTTAGCGATCCCCGCCGCACGAAAATTCTCACCGGGTCAGCGCCGGAACCGGCCTCCCCTGGAACGCCTAAAACAACGGCTAAACCCAAGACCGAAAAAGCGATCGCCCCCCCCTTGATCACCGACAGCCTCCCCTCGGATGCGGTGTTGATCGTGACGCAAAAAGGGGCGATCGCCTGGGAATCTCCCCCCAAACCGCCAAAATTGCCCCGCAAATTAGAAGATTTGTTGATCTTGCGCGAACCGATCCAAGGGCGGGAACAGGTGATGGTGATGACGGAATCTGGCAAGGTTTATCCCCTGGCCATGGATGCCATCCCCTCTAGCGGCAATCCTACCCCCGTGATTCAATTGCTTTCCCCAACGGTGCAACAGAAGCGCGAACCCCTCAGCCATTTCTTTTTGCCGCCTTTGGCTGGGGATCATACTGATCTCTTGGTGGTGACGGAACAGGGCCGAGTGAAACGGGTAGGGGCGGCGGATCTTGCGGAGATTACCAACCGGGGGGCGGTGTTGGCGAAATTGAAACCGGGCGATCGCCCGCAACAGGTGCAATGGGTGCAACCGGGGCAAGAAGTGGCGATCGCCACTTCCGGCGGGCGCATTCTCCGCTGTCCCATTGATGACGAGCAGATCCCGATCATGGGGCGGACGGCTCAGGGCAGCCAAGGGACGCGGGTGCGCAAGGGGGAAACCATTGTCGGCAGTGTGGCCATTCATCCCGCCCAAGTGAAAGAATTTTTCCTGCTTACGGAGCAGGGCTATGGCAAACGCTTACCCCTGAAGGAATTGCGTTTAGGGCAGCGGGGGGATATTGGTACGCAGGCGCTGCGGTTTAAGGGGAGTGATGGGTACGCTAAAGCGGATCGCCTCCTCGCCATTGCGCCCCTACTTCCCGGTTTAACCAAGATAGCGGTACTCACCAGTACCGATCGCTTACTCTGGATCACGGTGGCGGATCTCCCTCAACAGGGCAAAGAGGGATTAGGCGATCGCATCCCCGGTTTAAACCGCGATGAAACCCTCGCTGAGTTCATCCCCACCATCCTCTACTAATCTGAAATCCGGCTGCAAAATTAATCTAGGGGCGAAACAGTTTTCGCCCCTACTCAGTCCGCTCCCTCTCGCTTTTCGAGATTTGAGCCGATATTCCGCGAACCAAGAATCCCCGTCGCTGTCTTCGCGGGGAGTGTCACCAAGGCTTAGGCTACTTTCCGCTTCGTTGCCACCATCACACCACCTAAGGCGATCAAACCCAGAACCGTAGCGGGTTCGGGAACCGCAACGGGGTCACTTTCAGCGGGTAATTGAGCCGTTAACAGGTAATTGCCGGTGTGGGAAACGCCATCAAGGGGATCAACAACACCGGATTGGGTAGCCTTGAAACCAAAACTGTAGTAGCTTTGACCGCGATAGGATACCTTCACCAATTCGCTGGCCTGCACCGGCCCGCCGATCATCGAAGCAACAACAGCTAATTCAGTGCTGTTAAGGAACGAGAACAATTGAGGCGTAGCATCGTAGTGACCGGCGAGGACGATATCTAAACCGCCGCTGCCATTGCTAGCCACAGATTGCACATTGGGATCACTGAACCGCGCAAAGCCATTGCCCGCTAAGAAGCGATCAAACAAACTAGCAGTAGTGGGGGCTTGGGCTGCGGCAGCATTGGCTGCCATTGTTGCTAAGGTAGCATTCTTGGTTTGGGCAAAGGTTTGGCTATAGGCAACACCGCTCACCGCTGCTTTAATGCCTGCATCGGTGATGCCATAGGCGGCTAAGGCCGCATTAAACCAAGTATTGGCTAGGTCATTATTGCCGTAAGCTGTTGTGGTGTTACCAGCTCCAAACCAATCCGCAGCGGTGAGGCTACTGATAATCACCTCAAAGCCATCGACGTTACCCGTTAGGGTGACGGCTTGATTAAAGTCTGCGGTATTGGGGCTGGCGGTTGTGCCGCCTAACTCCACATTGCCCAGACCATCAAGGGCGGCCTGCCAATTTTGGGCGTTATTGCCGGTGATGGCGGTTTGGTTGCCGTTAACCCCATAGGTGAGGTGTGCGCCGCTGACGCTGGCTCCGGTGAGGCTGCCGGCCCAAGCGGGGAGGCTGCCAAAGGCCCCTAAACCGATGGCGAGGGAGGAGCTTAACAGTAAATGCTGGATGGTGCGGTTCATAACAACGATTTCCCTAAGTTTCTTTCAATCCTGGCAGGCTGGCTTGAGGCCCTACCTCCTATGAAACTTGATTTTGTAGCGGATTAGGTGAAGTTTTCGTAAAGATTTGGCGGTTCAATCCCGAAGAGTTTGTGAATGCAGGAAATACCACAAATTTCGTGCCATGGTATGGGTAACAGGGGGGAGGGGCGAAAAATTTTTCGCCCCTACATTGATGTGGCCTCTATGTGGCTTCGATCGCACAGTAGGTTTTATAGCCGCCGCTGAGGTTATAGGCGGGGAAATCATGGAACCGTAAAACCCGGGTGGCATAGTAGGCCCGTTGGCCCACTTCGCAATAGACATAGAGGGGTTGATCCGAGGGGAGTGTGGCAAGGCGATCGCGCAAGGTATTCAACGGCACATTCACCGCCCCCGGCACATGGCCCTGTTCAAACTCATCGGGATCGCGCACATCAAGGAGGAAGTGCGATCGCCACAAATCATCAGACCATTGGGCTAGGGGAGCATCCCCCCGCAGATGGTTGGCGGCAATCATCCCGGCAAAATTGACCGGATCTTTCGCGGCCCCAAATTGGGGAGCATAGCAAAGTTCCGCCTCCTCTAAATCAAACACCGTTGCCCCCTGTTGCAGGGCCATGGCGATCACATCGACGCGCTTTTCTGTCCCCTCTTCCCCCACCGCCTGGACACCAAGGATTTTGCCGGTATCGGGGCTAAACAACAACTTAATATCAATGGGCTTGGCTCCGGGAAAATAGCCCACATGGTGGCCCGGATGGAGATAAACCTTGTTGTAGGCAATCCCTAACCGTTGCAAGGTTTTCTCACTGGCTCCGGTGGTGGCAATGGTGAGGTCAAAGACGCGACAAACCGCCGTCCCCTGAACGCCGCGAAACGTACTGGGGCGACCGGCGATCGCATCGGCAGCAATGCGCCCCTGACGATTGGCTGGCCCTGCTAAGGGAATTTGGATCGGTGTTTGGGTGACAAAATCCTGCACCTCCACCGCATCCCCCACCGCCCAAATTTGAGGATCATGGGTTTGCATCTGTGCATTGACCTGAATACCACCCCGCTCGCCAATGGCAAGGCCCGCATCCCGCGCTAACTGATTTTCGGGCCGTACCCCAATGGCGAGAATCACCAGATCCGCCCTGTGAATTTGCCCCGCTGCGGTCGTGACTTGCAGACCATCCCCATCACCCGCCGGATCAAACCGTTGCACCCCATCACTGAGGCATAATGCTACCCCGTGCGATCGCAACAGATCATGCACCCCCGTTACCATTTCCCGATCCAAAGGCGGCATCACTTGGGGCATCTGCTCCAATAGCGTCACGGCAATGCCCCGATGGATCAGGTTTTCCGTCATTTCTAAACCAATAAAGCCACCCCCCACCACCACCGCCGTTTTCACCTGATGATCCGTAATCCATTGGCGGATTTTGCGACTATCGGGAATTGTGCGCAGGGCAAAAATGCCGGGTAGATCAATGCCGGGGAGGGGGGGACGGATGGGGGATGCTCCTGGGGATAACACCAAGGCATCATAGGCTTCTTGGCGGATTTCCCCGGTTTTGAGATTCTCTACCTCGATGGTGTGGGCGGTGCGATCGATGGCGCGGACATTGTGCTCTAGGCAAACTTGAATATTAAACCGCTCTTGGAACAGCGTCGCATTAGCGACCAATAACTTACTTTCATCGACAATCACATCCCCCACATAGTAGGGCAGGCCACAGTTGGCAAAGGAAACATAGGGGCCGCGATCGAACATGATGATCTCAGCAGTTTCATTGAGACGGCGCGATCGCGCCGCGCAGGACGCGCCCCCCGCAACGCCGCCCACAATTAAAATACGTTTTCGGCTCATGGCAAAATCAATCCTTTGGCGTTGGGCAAACCCTGAGAATCAGGTTACGGTTAGGGAGAAACTAGCACTGTTTGATCAGAAATGTCTACGCTCATTGTTAACCAAGACACGATTTTCAAGACCAAGCCCATTCAATCGAGCAGCTTGAGTGATGGGGAAAAAGCAGCGGTTCCCCGTGGGGAATATGGCATCGCCAGCGCAGAGAAAGAGGGCAATCACTATAAAGTGACATTGGATCGGGCGATCGCCGGCCAAACAGACTGGTACGTTTTTGAGGGCCATGTCCTGATTTCCAACTCAGGTACAATTGTCCTTAAGCAGGATACCGTCTTTAAAATCAAGCCCGTGGATTCCTCCCAACTTAGCGATGGGGAAAAATTGGCCGTTTCCCAACGAGAACTGGCGGTGAAAAGCTTTACGGAAGTGGGATCTCACCTCCAAGTAGAACTGGATAACCCCATCGGCGGCCGTACAGAATGGTATCTCTTTCAAGGCCACATCGACACCTTACACATTGCCAGCTACGCCCCACCCCAGGAAGAAGTCACCCCCCCTCCTGCTCCAACCCCTCAACCCACCCCAGCCCCGAAGCCAACCCCAACCCCCAAACCCGCCCCCGCTCCGCAATTCACAGGCCGCCTCATTCGTATTGCGGGCAAAGGCCAACTCACCACCGATACACCGATCATTGCCGGGGGTAGTTTTACCTGGGGAGAAGCCACCAAAGAGGGCCAACGGCTCCCGGAAAATGCCACGATTACCAACAACATCATCCGCATGGCCCAGCGGATGCAAGAAGTTCGCACCAAGTTAGGCGATCGCTCCATCACCATCACCAGTTGGTATCGTCCCCCCGCTGTCAACCGGGCCATTGGTGGCGCAACCCGCTCCACCCATATTCAAGGCCATGGGGTGGATTTTGTTGTGGCGGGCCTTTCGCCCCGTGAGGTGCAGCGCCAGCTTGACCCCTGGTGGCCCGGCGGCTTGGGCTATGGGTCTACGTTTACCCATTTAGATAATCGCGGTTTTCGCGCCCGTTGGAACTACGGCAATTAAGGGGGATTTTTCACGGGTGTAAGGGCGGCGGGAGTATTGATCAGGGTTTCTTGATCTTGATACACCTCTAATTCAAACCAAAACGTACTCCCGACCCCCACTTCACTAATCAAATGGACGCGGCTATGGTGCTTTTCAACGATATTGCGCACAATCGAAAGCCCTAGGCCCGTCCCCTCTAAAGTGTGGACACGATTTTCCACCCGAAAGAAGCGATCAAAAATGGCTTCTTGATCCTCCGCATCGATGCCCGTGCCGGTGTCGGCTACTTCGATGCGGACTTTTTGGGTTTGATTCATCACCGGCTTGGCCTGCTCCATCGGGTAGGCAATGATCGCCACTTTCCCCCCAGCCGGTGTGAACTTGAGGGCATTGCCCACCAAATTGGCTAAAACTTGCAAAATCAGGTCATAGTGACCCAAAACCGGGGGCAGGTTGGGGTCAATATTTTGCAGGAGTTCAATGCCTTTATCCTTGGCGTTGAGTTGGTAGGTGCGCAGGGTTTGTTCAATGGGGCGGGAGATTTCTACGGCTTCCAGTTTGTAGGTGTTGCTGGATTCTAACCGGGAAAGATCGAGAACGTCGTTAACGAGGCGGGTGAGGCGATCGGTTTCGTTGTTGGCGGTTTTGAGAAATTCTTCCCGTTCGCCAGCGGTGAGTTCGTTGCCGTATTCGTAGAGGGTTTCAATAAAAGATTTGATGTTAAACAGAGGGGTGCGGAGTTCGTGGGAGACGTTGCTAATAAATTGGCTTTTGGCTTCGTTGAGTTCCACTTCCCGCGTGATATCTTGCACTGTCATGGCGATGCCTTTGATCGTTTCCCGGTGTTGATCGAGGACTTGGGTGAGGAGGACGCGGATCGTGCGCTCGGTGGGGCCGGAGAGGGTGACGCGGAATTCATCGCCATCGCGGTGTTTTTCTGAGGAGATTTCGGTATGACCTTCTAAAAAGGGCAGGGTAGGTAAGGTTTGGCTGACGTGATAGAGGGGCCGGGTGAGCTTGACTGTCACCGCTGGCGGCAAATGGTGGAGGACATTTTCCCCGATCACCTCCCGGCCTTCCCAGTTGAAAATGCGGCGGGCGGTGGGGTTGACGAGGATAATTTCTAAATCGGTATTCAGTAAAACTGCGCCGTCGGCAATGGTGGAAACGAGGGTTTCGAGCTTGGCTTTTTCCGCCGTCATTTCTTCAATATTCTGGGCCTCATAACGCTCGAGCCGTTCGGCCATTTCATTAAAACTACAGATTAATTCCCCCAGTTCTCCCCCCAAGGGCAGATCCACCCGTTGTTTAAAGTTGCCGGCGGCGATATTTTTCACCCCCACGAGCAATTCTTTAATGGGCTTGGTAATCGTCAAGGCATTAAAGACCACCCCCAACAGCACCATCGCCCAGATGGAAATGAAGACGGCGATCGTCACATCGCGGGTGAGGTTCGAGGAGGCCACCACCGTAGGATTGGGATTAATCCCCACCGCCAACACCCCTAAATATTGCTCTTCCCGGTTGAGGGGAATAAACACGTCGGTCACTTGGCCGTTGGGGGTGCTGTGTTGCCGCACCATCGGCACTTCAGCTTGGGGGGAATATTGCTCCGGCAATTGAATGCGCCGTTCAATGGTCAGGGAATTTTGAATTTCTGCTTCACTGTAGGGGATGCCAAAGAAAATTTGGCCCGCTTCGTCGGCGTAAAGGAGATAGCGCACGGAGGAGGTGCTGCTGTAGAAGCGGCTGGAAAATCGCGCCGCTTCACCGAGATTCCCTTCCGCGATTAAGGGGGCCACATTGGCGGCGAGGAGTAGCCCTAAGTCTCGGCCAAAGCGGGTGTCATTGAGGCGGGCATCCTGTTGGATTGTGTTGACTGCCCAGAAGGTGACACCACTCATAATCAGAGAGACGACCAAGGTGGCCCCAGCCATGAGCCGGGTTTGCAAGGTAAATTCTGACCACCACCGATGGATAATGGCGCGGATTTGGCTGAGGAACGCTAACAAGGCTCACCTAGGGGCAATCTATAGATGGTTTTGATTATAGGCCAAGGGGTCGGGGGGGATGGGTGGGAGGGGGCTATTCTTGCTCTAAATCTGCACTGGAGATTGCGGTTGCTTCAACTTCCTCGCTTGCTGGGGTAGGGGCTGAGGCGGGTTTGGGTTTGGGGAGGACTTGGTGGGCAATGTCGCGGCGGTAATACATCCCTTCAAATTGAATTTGGGCGATCGCCCCATAGGCTTTATCCACCGCCGCCTTAAAATCTTCCCCAAGGGCGGTAACGCCCAACACCCGCCCGCCACTGGTGAGCAGTTGTTGCTGGCGGCTTTGGGTTCCGGCGTGGAACACCGTCACCCCCATGGTTTCAGCGGCATCTACGCCGGTAATTTCATCCCCCCGGCGATATTTCCCCGGATAGCCTTCAGCTGCCGCCACCACACAAACCGCACAGCCGGGATGCCATTCAATGGGGGGCAAGGCTTCGAGCTTCTGCTCCACACAGGCGGCGAGAATTTTTTCCAACGGCGTAGCCAGGAGGGGGAGAATTACCTGAGTTTCAGGATCCCCAAACCGGCAGTTAAATTCCAAAACCTTGGGATCTCCCGATGGCGTAATCATCAACCCCGCGTATAAAACGCCGCGATAATCGATCTGTTTGGCCTGGAGGGCGTTGAGGGTGGGGGCAAGGATTTCCCGCTCAATGCGGCCCATTAACTCAGGCGTGACCAAGGGCGCAGGGGCATAAACCCCCATGCCGCCGGTATTTTCCCCCGTATCCCCTTCACCAATGCGCTTATGATCCTGGGCGGTGATCAGCGTGCGGAAGGTTTGGCCATCGGTGACGGCAAAGACGGAAACTTCAGCCCCAGTCAGGTATTCCTCGACGACAAGCGTTGTGAAGCCTTGGGCGGTGAGGTCATCGACGGCTTGGATGGCTTCGCCTTGGGTTTGGGCAACGACGACCCCTTTCCCGGCGGCTAATCCATCAGCTTTGACCACGAGGGGCGCGGCTTGGCTGGCGATGTATTCCTTGGCGGCTGTGGGTTTGGTGAAGCTTTCCCCTTTGGCGGTGGGAACCCCGGCTTTTACCATCAGGGCCTTGGCCCAGATTTTGCTGGCTTCAATGCGGGCCCCGGCTTTGGTGGGGCCAAAGACGGGGATTTTTTGCTCTTGGAGATAGTCAGCAATGCCATTGGCGAGGGGGTCTTCTGGCCCCACCACCACGAAGTTAATTCCTTGTACGCCAGCGAAGCGAGCGATCCCGGCGAAGTCGCTGACGTTCATGGCGATGTTGCGGCATTTCGGAAGGTTAGCGGTGCCACCGTTGCCGGGAATGCAAAGAATTTGTTTAACCTGTTCAGACTCGGATAGTTTGAGGGCGATCGCGTGTTCCCGACCACCACTCCCCACAATCATAATTTTCATAACCGATTCGTGCGCCCTTGTGTTGGATCTGGAGGGGTTGGCGTGGTTTTTAATCTTAATCCATATTTAGCCCTGCCCAGTGTGCCACTTTCTGAGGGATTCTTGCAAGATGCCCTGGGCAATCGCCTTGGGAGGCTGATCGCTCTCCCGGCCGCAATCAACCCTACAATGGAAAAAATCCCTAGCGACGGGCCAAACTCCCGAATCATGGCGTTGGCCGCCTTTTTATTCTCTTTAAAACCTGTTATGTCCCCTCAGCCTCGCGAGCCTTTTGTCCTCACCACACCCCTTTATTATGTCAATGCTGCCCCCCACATTGGCAGTGCCTATACGACGATGATCGCCGATGCGATCGCCCGTTTTTACCGCATCCAAGGCCGAGAGGTTATCTTCATCACCGGCACCGATGAACATGGTCAAAAAATTCAACGGGCCGCCGAGGAACAAGGCATCGATCCCCAAACCCACTGCGATCGCGTCTCTGCTCAGTTTGATTCCCTCTGGCAAGCCCTCAATATTCAATACGATCGCTTCAGCCGCACCACCGATCCCCGCCACCATGCCATCGTCCAAGAATTCTTTGCACGGGTCTGGGAAAAAGGGGATATCTACCTCTCTAAACAACAGGGTTGGTATTGTGTCGCTTGTGAAGAATTCAAAGAAGAACGGGATCTGCTCCCCGGTCAACATTGCCCGATTCACACCAACAAGGCAGTGGAGTGGCGCGATGAAGATAATTACTTTTTTCGCCTCTCTCACTATCAAGAACGCCTCGAAGCCCTCTATCGGGAGCATCCCGATTTTATTCAACCGGCCGCCCGCCGCAATGAAGTCCTCAACTTTGTGGCCCAAGGGTTACAGGATTTTTCCATTTCCCGGATTAATTTAGCTTGGGGTTTCCCTCTCCCCACCGATCCAGAACACACCCTTTATGTGTGGTTTGATGCCCTCTTGGGGTATGTCACGGCCCTCTTACCCCCCGAGGCCGAACCCACCTTAGCAAATGCCTTAAGTCAGGGATGGCCGATTAACTTACACCTGATTGGTAAAGATATTCTTCGTTTCCATGGGGTTTATTGGCCGGCGATGTTAATGGCCGCCAATATTGCCCCTCCTCTGCGGGTATTTGGTCATGGTTTCTTGACAAAAGATGGCCGCAAAATGGGGAAAAGTTTAGGCAATACAATCAACCCGATGGACTTGGTAGAGCGCTATGGAGCCGATAGCGTTCGCTATTACTTCCTTAAAGAAATTGAAGTCGGTTTAGATGGGGATTTTAATGAAACGCGCTTTGTTCATATTCTCAATGCCGACTTAGCCAATGACTTCGGCAATCTCCTCAATCGCACCTTGGGAATGCTCAAAAAGTATTGCCAGAGTCAGGTTCCTGACCTTGACCCCCAGGCTTTAATGGCGGCAAACCCCCTCGCTCAATTGGGGCGTACCTTAGGCGATCGCCTCGTTACCGCCTACGAACAGTATCAATTTGATCAAGTTTGTGAAGAAATTCTAAATTTAATTCGTGCGGGTAATCGCTTTATTGATGAACAAGCACCCTGGAGTCTCTACAAACAGGGGAAACAATCCCAAGTCGAGCAAGTCTTGTATTCTGTTCTAGAATCGGTTAGGCTATCTGCTTATCTTATTGCCCCGATTGTCCCTAACCTCAGTGGTAAGATCTATCATCAACTGGGACTGAATGTTGATTTTAATGATCCGAGTCATTTTCAGAGCCATGCTCCGTTTAGCGAGCATAGTCAGTGGGGGATCCTTCGGAGCGGACAAACGTTACCCCCCCCAAGTCCCGTGTTTGCTAAACTCGAGCTTCCACCCAATCCCAACCCAGAGTAGTGTTGGAGAGGCCATGGGTAAACCTGTTTTGCGGTAAGGCTCTCGGTGTTGTTACCCTGGAGAGGGCGATCGCCCCCTCCCCTGCCAACCCCCATAAGCCAAGCCAACCCAACCCCCTTTTCGCATTTGATTCCTTATTTTTTAAACCTTTTTTAACAAACCGAGGATAAATTCCATGATTGAAGATTATTTTGGTGAAGATCCGGTCTTCTCCCCAGAACAAGTATTAGAAAACCGGGGCCGAGTTGCCATTTTCATCGATGGTTCTAACCTGTTTTATGCCGCCCTGCAACTGGGTTTAGAAATCGACTACAGCAAACTTCTGTACCGCCTCACCGGCGGATCTCGCCTGTTGCGGGCCTTTTTCTATACCGGCGTAGACCGCACCAACGAAAAACAACAGGGCTTTTTACTGTGGATGCGTCGCAATGGCTATCGCGTCATTGCCAAGGATCTAGTGCAATTGCCCGACGGCTCCAAAAAAGCCAACTTAGACGTGGAAATTGCCGTCGATATGATGTGCCTCGTGGAATCCTATGATACGGCTGTCCTTGTGAGTGGCGATGGCGATTTAGCCTATGCC
The DNA here is from genome assembly GCF_034932185.1 of Spirulina sp. CCNP1310. NCBI lineage: Bacteria > Bacillati > Cyanobacteriota > Cyanophyceae > Spirulinales > Spirulinaceae > Spirulina > Spirulina sp. CCNP1310. The sequence continues at coordinate 70,564 of NZ_JAYGHW010000003.1, forward strand.
GTCGATGCAGTGAGCTATCGGGGGGCGCGGGTAGAGGTGGTCAGTCTCCGCTCCATGACCAGCGACAGCCTGATCAACGTTGCCGATCGCTATATTGACCTCGATCAAATTAAAGAAGACATCCAAAAACAACCGAAAAACAGCGCCGCTCACTCCAACAATCATCACCCCCACCCTGCTAACCATTATCCCCGCACCTTTCCGGGTATCAAGATTGTTAATGAAGAGAAAACCCTACCGGAGAAACACTAGCCTCGGCATTCATCTCCTGTTGATCTTGGCGTTGGGGGGTTGTCCTTTGCCCGTGGATCTCCCGGAGGAGACGACGACAGCAACCCCCACGAGTTATGAGCAGCGGTTAATCCTCAACAATGCCACCCTTGAAAATGCTGACGAAGCAGGCAATGTGGTGTGGAAAATCCAAGTCAAGCGGGCGGTTTATCAGGATGAAACCAAAAATGCCGTCATTGAAACCGTCACCGGCAACTTTTTGCAGGATGGGGAGGTGGTGCTGAAGCTCAGTGCCGATGGGGGCGAGATTACCAATGAAGGGCAGCAGATTGTGCTGCGGGATAATATTGTCGCCACCGATCCCCGCAATGGGGTGGTGTTGCGCTGCAATCTGCTCTATTGGTTTCCGGAGGAGGGCAGGGTGCAAGTTGAAGAGGCGGTGGATGGCAGTAATGCGGAGTTGCGGGTTGAAGCGAAAACCGCCCAATATTGGACGGCGGATCAGCGGATTGAGGCCAAAGAGGAGGTGGTGATCACGGGGATTAAGACACCGATGCAGGCTCGTAGTGAGGAAGTGGTATGGGAGATTCCCGCCCAAAAGGTGCGAAGTAAAACGAAGATTGCCATTGACCGCTACGATCCGCCACCGGCAACTCCCGTTGCGGAGGGAGTAACGCCAGAAAATTCAGAAAATTCAGAACCTTCAACTTCAGAACCTTCAGAACCTTCAACTTCAGAACCTTCAGCTTCAGAAACACCAGAAACGCCAGCCACCAAACCCGTACCCCCTGTGGTGAGCGATCGCATTATTGCCGATCAAGCCGAATTCAACTTAGAGCAGCAGATTGTTCGTCTCACCGGGAACGTCGAATCCCGCTCCATGGAGCCGCCGATGCAAATTGCCTCCAATGCGATCGTTTGGAATCTCGTCACCCGGATCGTCCGCGCTGAAAAACCCGTAACGGTAATTGATCGCGAAGCACAAATCACGATGACCGCTAATCAAGGCATCGCAGACCTAGAAGCTGAGGTGGTGCGGGTTTCCGGCGGGGCGCGGGGGATTAATGCCCGTCGCCCGGCGGATCTTTATGCCAACCAAATTGTTTGGCAAATTCGCCCCCAACAAGTGGAAGCGATGGGGGATGTGATCTATCAGCAAACCGATCCCCCCCTCCATCTCACCGGCTCCCGCGCTGTGGGAACGCTCCACAATCAGCGGATTGTCGTTTCAGGGGGGGGGAGCAGTGCCAGCCGAGTGACGACGATTATTGTGCCTTAGGCGGGTTGGTTAGCAGAGGGGCGGCGATCAATCACTTCATCGATCAGGCCGTAGGCTTTGGATTCTTCGGCGGACATGAAGAAATCGCGGTCGGTATCCTGCTCAATGCGATCTAAAGGTTGGCCGGTGTGGTTGGCGAGGTGCTGATTGAGTAATGCCTTGAGATAGAGGATTTCTTTGGCTTGGATTTCGATATCTGTGGCTTGCCCCTGCGCTCCCCCTAAGGGTTGGTGAATCATGATCCGGGAGTGGGGCAGGCTGCGGCGTTTGCCCTTGGCTCCAGCGCTGAGGAGGAAGGCTCCCATACTGGCGGCTAGGCCCACGCAGATCGTTGAGACATCGGGGCGAATCTGGTTCATGGTGTCAAAAATGCCCATGCCTGCGGATACGGAACCGCCAGGGGAATTGATGTAGAGGTAAATGTCTTTTTCGGCATCGTCGGCTTCAAGGAAGAGGAGTTGGGCGACGATCAGATTGGCCAGTTCATCGGTGACGGGTTGCCCGAGGAAGACGATCCGTTCCCGCAGGAGACGGGAATAGATGTCAAAGGCGCGATCGCCACGGCCGGAGGATTCAATAACGGTAGGGATCATCTTGTCGTTGTAATACTTTCGTTTGATTGTAGCGAGTCTGTGGGCCCCAGCGGGGGAGGGATAGCCCTAACGCTTGGTTTTGCGGCGTTCCTTAACTTTCACTGTGGTATTGACGTTGGGGTTGGCGTAGCGGCGAATGACGCTATTAAAGGTTTTCGCCACACAGGTTCCCGTGGCGGCACTGACGATGGAAACGTGAAACTCAATGGCATGGTCGGGTTTGGTGATGCGATCGCAGGCTTCGCGAATATTATTTTCAATGCGCTTGAAGAGATTGCGGGCATATTCATCCACATTAGCCAAGCTCACCCCCGGCAAACAGCCCATGGACACCATTTTCTCCAGCAGATCGATTTTATTGATAATCAGCGTCACATTGAGGAGATTTTCACTATAAACCGTGGCAAAAATCACTTCCAGCATCGCTGGCACAACATATTCCATGTGTTGTTCGACCCGTTTCCGGATCTTGTTTTCCGTATCCGTGGATAGCCATTCAATGAGTTCTTCTGTATTTAAGGGTTGATTGTTGCGCTCAATCCGGGGGGCAATATCGACAATAAAAAAGACCCCTGTCACCAACCGCTTGCCCGGATCACCGATCACTTTCACTGAAGCATTGAGGGTATTTTGGGAGGGGGATTGACCCTGATAATCGGAAATGATCACATTGCACTTGCGTTTTGTTTCCAAATCCACATAATGTTCCGACGCATAAAAGGAAAAATACTTCGTGGACTGCTCAGGGCGGACATCCCCCCCCAACCAGCTTTTAATCAATGTCGTTTTGCCACTCCCTCCGCGACCGTAGAGGTAAAAGCGGCAAGCGGGTTTTTTGAGAATCGAGTCACTCCGAAACCCATCCACCAGGTCGCTATAGAAATCCGTTGTTGATCCCACGGAAATGATCACCGTGACAGCCACCAACACAATACTGATCAAAATCGGGCCGGTGACATTGCCAATCCCATTGCTGACCAGTAGAACCGCCGCCATGGCACACAATACCAATACGACAAAAATTAATATTCTGCGTCCTGTCATGTTTTCATTCCCTGATCAAAATCTCAGTCTTGAGATAGAAGCACGCTGTCGGTGGGTCAGACCCCTTGGTCTTCCCACAGGAGAACCCGGCTTGATTGTATTCTAGAATATATGCAGAATGACCTTTTTTCCCTTCTCAACCGTGGGGTTTCCTGAGATTCTCATCGGTTTTCTGGACTGGGGGGCGATCGCCCCGATGGGGGAAGGGAGCACTGCCCACACCATAAGTAGCCCTTAAGTCCCTATTCCCCGGCCCCACCAACAACCTGAGGCTGTCAGGCTCCCAACACCATTGTCCTCAGTTCAGGACTCCGGTAAATAAATCACAAACGCTGTGCCGTGGGGTGCTTGGAATTGGTAGGTTAAGCTGCCCCCGTGCAGATCCTGGATAATTTGGCGGCTAATGGATAACCCCAGGCCGGTGCCTCGGTTAACGGGTTTGGTGGTGAAAAAGGGGTTAAAAATTTCGTTGGCAATCTCTGGGGGGATGCCGGGGCCATTATCGCAGATCGCCACTTTGATCCCTTGGGGAGTTGCTTCGGTGCGAATCACAATGATCAGATCAGCCTGGGGATTTGTCAGGGCCCAATCATCTAAGGCATCGATCGCATTACTCAATAAGTTCATCCACACCTGATTGAGGGGGCCGGCATAGACAGGACAGGGGGGCAAGGAGCCGTAATCTTTGGTGATAGCGATCGCCCCCCGTTTTGGCCCCGCCTTAATCCGGCTTTGCAGCAGCATCAACGTACTATCAAGGCCATCGTGGATATTGATGGCCTGGCGTTGACTTTCATCGGTGCGGGCAAAGTTGCGTAAACCGAGGACAATTTGCCGAATCCGGTCAGCCCCCACCTGCATCGAGGCGAGCAATTTCGGTAAATCCTCCGTTACAAACCCCAAATCCAAGTCCGCCAGTTGCTCCGCCTCTGCCCCCTGGAGGGTAACGCCGGTATTTTGATAAAGGGCGATCGCTGCCAGCAAATTTTGAAAATAGCCCTCCACATGGGTTAAATTGCCGTAAATAAAATTCACCGGGTTATTGATCTCATGGGCAATGCCCGTCACCAACTCCCCCAAGCTCGACATTTTTTCACTTTGCACCAATTGCACCTGTGCCGATTGCAACGTTTCTAAGGCAGTTTCTAGAGCTTGGGTTCGCTCCTTGACCCGCTGCTCTAGCACCTCATTTTGAGCCTCCACCTGGCGATTTAAATGATAAAGCCTAAGATGGAGTTGGATCCGCATTAATACCTCTTCTTGATGAAAAGGTTTGGTGATGTAATCCACCGCTCCCAACTCAAACCCTTTGCTTTTATTGCTCACATCCGCTAAGGCAGTCATAAAAATGATGGGAATTGCCGCCGTCTCAGGATTAGCTTTCAATTGCCGACAGACCTCAAAGCCATCCATTTCCGGCATCATCACATCAAGGAGAATCAAATCCGGCTGGGTATATTGCGCCCGTTCAATGGCAACAGCACCCGACCTCGCCGTCAGCACTTCAAAGCCAACCCCATAGAGGAAATCACTTAACAGCCCAAGATTAGCGGGGTTGTCATCAACAGCAAGAATCGTGTTCTGTTCGGGTTCTAGAAAGGTCATGAACAATGGAGGCAATAACGGGGGCGTTAAACAATCAGAATCAACTGAACGAATGAACTCATAACATCAAACTGAACAACAGCCTTGATCTGGATTACTCGACGCAGTGAGGGTTACAATTGCGGACTTCAGTTTGCTTCCTCAACCGCAGATCGTGGGAGATGGGAGCGTTGGAAGGGATAGGATGGGGATAAACGTTAAAAAACCCTAACTTTAAGCTACAGCGAAAAGGGCAAAATGCCCGCATCTTCTTGATAAATCTCAACCATTTAATCACCGCTATGCTCCTTGAGGAAATTTAAGATTTCTTGATCACGGAACCCTTTTGCCCATTGCCGTAGCATCTGGCTAAAGGGTTGCCATTGGGGATCTTCGCTTTCGAGGCGATCCAGTTGCTGGATCATGGCCCGCATATTGCCCTTCAGGGCTAAATCCTGTAACTGTCGCAACTCTTCCGGCTCTGGGATCGCCAGATCATCAGATGGGTTTAGGGATGATGCAGCATCAGCTTCTGGGGTTTGATAGATCCAGGTCAAATTGAGGTGTTTTTCGAGGAGATTGAACAGGGGCCCGGCTTGAATCGGTTTCGGTAAAAAGGCATTGCCCCCAGCGGCAAAGGCTTGGTATTGATCCTGTTCAAAGACGCTGGCGGAGGAGGCAATGATTGGGATCGTGGCAATGGGTGCTGTGGCCCGGATCCGTCGCATGACCTCAAAGCCATCGACCTTGGGCATGAGTAAATCGAGAATGATTAAATCCGGAGGATGGGCGATCGCCATCGCCAAACCCATCTCCCCATCTTCAGCAGTTTCCACCGTAAAACCCACCGGCTGCAACAGTTCTAAAAGCACATTGCGGTTAGCGGCTTGATCATCAATGACGAGAATTTGAGGATGGGCATCGCGAATGCCGATAATATTGCCCCGGTAATGAGCGCGGGAACTGCTAGCCCAATCCGCCACCACAGGTAGATTGAGATCAAAATAAAAAACACTCCCCACCCCCGGCTCACTTTGGACTTGAATTTTACTGCCCATCATCTCGACAAATTTCTGACTAATGGCCAGGCCTAACCCAGTGCCTTCCTCACTGTGGCGATAATCACTGGCCTGTTCAAAGGGTAGAAAAATTTCGGCAATTTGGGAGGGATTCATGCCAATCCCGGTATCGCGAATTTCAAAGCGCAATTGATCCGCCGTGGCAAACCCAACGCTGAACGTCACCTTGCCCTGTTCGGTAAATTTAATCGCATTACCCAACAAGTTAATCAACACTTGTCGGAGCCGTTTTTCATCTCCCTCTACCCCCGTGGGCAGTTCCGGCGCAAAATGGCAAATTAACTCAATATGTTTAATTTCGGCGCGAATTCGACACATTTCAACAATGCTATGGAGCAAGGCCGGGAGGTGAAAAGCTGCGCTGTGCAGTTCCATTTTATCGGCTTCAATTTTGGAAATATCCAAAACATCATTAATCAGGCTAAGAAGATAGGAACCACATTGAAAAATCGTGTTCACCCGTTCGCGATCTTCAGTGGTGATCGTGGGCGATCGCTGCAACACCTGAGCATAGCCCATAATGCCATTTAAAGGGGTGCGCAGTTCATGGCTCATGTTAGCTAAAAAGCGGCTTTTCGCCTTGTTGGCTCGTTCCGCCTGCTGGCTGGCAATGGCCAAGGCTGCCGTCCGTTCCTCTACCCGCTGCTCCAACTCCTGATTAGCCTGTTTAACAATTTTTTCCGAAGCAATTAGCGCGTGGTTACTCGCTTCTAACTCCGCTTGAGCGGTGAGTAGTTCCCGCTGACCCTTGTGAATTTTTTTTTCAATGCGCCCCAGAAATACATAGAAAAACCCAACCAATAGTAATGCTAAGAGATTGGAAACAAACAAGGCCTGTTGAAGAGATTCTTGCGATGGAAGAACTAAATGAGTAATGTCTTGCAGGGCAACGGTATAGCCAAGATTTTCACCTCGAATATTCTGAAAAGACATCAAAATGGCTTGATAATGGCGGCCCTGATCTTGATAGCGAATCGATTTTTGAGTTTCTGAGCCTGCGGCAATATCCAGCATTTCCAGGACTGGAGCGGGCAATCCTTCACTAGATTGATTAGTTATGACTAAATGGGGTAACTTTTCCCAATGTGGCTTCCGTCCACGCGCTTCTGTTTGGGCTTCCCAGAGTTGACGGTCGAGATATTTTTTATCCACCGCTAAAATCATACGCACATTGAGCAGTCGGCCCACATCCGCTAGAATATCTTCTAGCTCCACACCAAGCTCTAAATACCCTAATAATTCATCACGTTGAACCGGAGTCCAAGGCACGACCATCCGCAATGTGGTTTGGCCGGTCATGCCTTGTTCAATGCCTGTAATTCTTTGCCCCGTTGCTTCTGCTTGCAGGATGGTATCGCGGTTATTGCGATCGCCCCTTAGGGGAGCATGGAGGCGAAGAAACGTGATCCGATCTGGCTGGTAAAAGTAAAAATGGCTAATGTCTTGATCCCGTTTGAGTTCTTGAAAATAGGGCATCCCGTGGTTGAGCAAAGCATTCCGGTCTTGATTCACCATCCCTTGAATAAACTGGGGATCGCGGGCGATCGCCTCCAAGGCCACATCCATAATTTCGGCTTTAAATTCAATATCTTCAGCAAGAAGAGCGCTAACCCGTTGTTCGGTATTCTCTTGGGTATTGACAATGTTTTCCTGCTGTTGCCGAGTCACTACCACTGCGAGTAACCCTTCCAGGACAAGAATCGTCAGAATCAAAGGCGGTAAAATCCTGATCCGGATCCGACTGTTTTCCATTAACAATGCTGGGGAAAAGGAGAAAATTGTCGCAATGGAGGATTTGATCATGAATCATGGATGAATGAAATAATGCCATCACGGGGGAAGGTTGGGATGCGGGTCTCCTCAGGTTGGATTGCTGGTTTTTCCTTGACTCAAGCCTTTGTACAACAGACCTTCCAAAAATTGTCCTACTTGAACAAGCCAGTTCCAAAGGTTTGAGAACCACCCGATAGGGCTAGATCTCAATGGGCTAGAAGACTAAACACCAACACTTTTTTTAGCTTGTTTGAGGTTAACAGGGCATTGGCCCGGTTAGGGAAAATGCCCTTGACGCACATCCTCACCAAAGGATTGGACAGCGGCGATAATTTGTTCCCCCATATTGAGATAAACCTGCGCAAAGGGAGGGGTTTTTGCCGATAGCCCCAGTAAATCAGCAGTAACCAACACTTGGCCATCACAGTCGGGGCCAGCGCCGATGCCGATGGTGGGGATCGGGAGTTTTTCCGTAATTTTACGCGCTAAGGGTGCGGGGATATGCTCCAAGACGATGCCAAATGCACCCGCTTCAGCAATGGCGATCGCCTCTTGCAAAATCCGCTCCGCTTCATCCGCCGTTTGCCCCTGTTGGCGATAGCCCAACTGATGCACCGATTGCGGCGTGAGGCCCACATGACCGAGGACGGGAATGCCCAAGGTGGTGAGGCGGTGGATCGTTTCCACCATGGCGGGGCTACCCCCTTCGAGTTTCACCGCCTGCACGGGGGTTTCTTTGAGAACGCGACCGGCGGCGGCGATCGCCTCCGGAATACTAATCTGATAACTCAAAAAGGGCAGATCACACACCACTAAAGCCTGCTCCACGCCTCGGCACACCGCCGCAGCATGGTGGATCATCACATCCAAATCCACCGGCAGGGTATTGCGATGACCCAAAGCCACCATAGCCAGAGAGTCTCCCACCAGAATCAAATCCACCCCCGCTTGATCCAGCAGGCGGGCGATCGCATAGTCCCAAGCGGTGAGGCTGACAATGGGGCGATGTTGCTGTTTCCAGCGACTCAACTGCGAGGGGGTGATGGGCATAGTCGGTTAAAGTAGGGGAAGATGGAATGCCACAAACCCCTGTGATATGGTGAACAGGGTATTTCAATCTTTTCAAAAGTATAGCCCGATGCCACAGCCCCAAGACCGCCAAGCCTCCATCCTCACCGGCCTGATCGGGGCCCTGGTGTACGGATTGCTCAATGTTCTGCTCCTGCTGCTCTGGGGTAAACTGTCTCTACCCTCGCTACCCGGTCATGATCTAACGTTGCTGACGGGGGGAATCGCCCTCGGAACGGGTTTTCTCTTTGGAGTCGCCTATCGCTACACCGTGCGGGGCGATCTCAATCCCCACCTGTGGCAGGGGGTAGTGTGGGCCTTTAGCGGCGTGCGCACCGGGGCCGTTTGGCAGGCCCATCCCCATTGGGGTTGGCCCGAAATCCTCACCTTGGGACTCGAAAGTGTGGTTTGTTTTGGGGGGGCAGCGATTGTTTTAATTATGTTCATGGTCGGGCGCGATCAAGCCGCGATGATCTCCATGGCTCCCCTCCCTGAGTTCAACACAGGGTTAAATGGAGGGTTAAATGGGCCGTTACACGCAGGTGTGGAAGAGGGAGAGGAGCCGATCAAAAATGGGGTCTCCGGCGCGGGTAGCCAGGATCGCTTCCGCCAACTGAAAGAAGGGTAAATCGGTGCGTTGATCACTTTCAATGATTTTGCTGGCGGGGTAGAAGGCCACATCATCGGTGCGCAGTTCGTTGGTGGTTCCCGTTTGCCAGCGATCGCCTTGACAATACCAGGAGAGCGATCGCCCCCGCAGCGTCATCTGAAACCATTCAATGTGGCCGTCACTCAATTCCACAAATAAATCAAAATAGGGTTCCCCCCCCTGATACCAGATGCGTTCTACCCCGCTGCCCCCCTCCCGGTTTAAGAGGGTTTGGTCAATTTGCCGCAGGGATTGACCCAGTGCAGTGATTTCGGCCTGCTCCATCAAAAAAATACTCGTGCTAACACTGAATTTTATTCTAAACGGATTATCTGGCCAGATCTGGCCCCTAAGGATAGAATCCTCACCCCTTTAGTTCGCCCCCTTGCTTAATGGCTCCAAGATTGAGGATGTTGCGGGGGAGGCATGATCCGCTCTCCATCAATCAATTCCACATGGCCCTTAAACGCAAACCATTGCAAAGCGTTGGGATGGCTGGGGAAGGGAGAACGGCTAAACACCAATTGAATATGGGCATTTTCCGCCGGGTTGTAGGTGGCGATCGCAAATTCTTGCCCCTGATAAACAGGAACCTTTGCATCCGTAGGCAAGACCGAGGATTCTTGGACAGAGAGCTTAAACACCGTATTGGCAAGGACACGCAATTGAGCAGGCATAGCAGCGGCAGCAGAGGAAAACTTCTCTGTTGTACAGGATTTTGGCCCCTTTGATCCCTCAGATTATCGCGCTAATTGGCCATAGGCTTGGCGTATTTGGGCGGCGATCGCCCCCCAACTGTATTGCGATCGCACCAAATTCAAGGCATTATTTCCCCGCCGTTGGCGTTCAGTCGGATCTTGTAAAGCGATCAATAAGGTTTCCGTCAGTGCCTCCACCTCCGGCGGCATCACCCAACCCGCCTCGGCTTGGGCCACCGCCGGCCACAAATCCACCCCATCGGAAATCACCACCGGCAGCCCCGCCGCCATCGCTTCCGCTACCGCAATGCCAAAATTTTCATAATAGGAGGGCAAGACAAACAAATCCGCATCCCGCAGCAGCGCCCACTTATCCGCCCCCGCCACAAACCCGGCGATCGTCGTGCAATCCGCCAACACCGATCCGGAAATCTGCGCCGCTAACTCCCCCTCATAGCCTGGATCTTGGCTATTGGAACCCGCCAGGACAAAATGGATGGGTAGGCCAGCGGCGATCGCCCCCTCTAACGCCTTCAGTAACAACTCAATCCCCTTTTTGCGATCCAAACGGGACATATAGAGCACAAGCAAGGCATCAGCCCCAATCCCCCACCGCTCACGGGCCCGACCCCGCTCCGGCAAATCCGGCAGATCCACCCCCAAAGGAATCACCAGATCCCGCGTTTTCACCCCATAGCGATAGGCCGTTGCTGCCTCCGTCGTACTGGTGAAATGCACCGCCGCCGCCCCTGCCAAATTGGGGCGCTCCAACCACCGGCCATAGAGGGCCTTCATCCGTCGTTTTTTGCGCAAATCCTGCGGATCTAACGTTCCCAAGGGTCGCAAAATATAGGGTAAACCTCGCCAGCGGGCAATGGTGGCCGCCGCCGTACTGACCGGCGAAAACAACGCATGGATATGGGCCAGATCATATTCATGGCTATGGCGAGCCAACCACCCCAACAGCGGCGCAGAAAATTTATAGCGGCGCAAAGGCGAACAGGGAAAATACCGCACCCCATAACCTGCTTCTGAAACCAAACAGTTGAAAGGAACCGCTAAGGGAGCCTGCCCCACATCCCCATTGGCATCGGTGGTGAGAATTTCCACCTTCACCCCCTGGGCAGCCAAAGCCGCCGATAACCCCCGCACCATCTGACTCGGGCCACCATAGACGGGGGAAATAGCGGGAATAATGTGAAGAATTTTCATTCCCCAGATTGATCAGTTTCAGTTTCCTCCCCTTCGGGATCTTCGGGGGGGGTAAAGTTGGGATCAATAATCTCATCGGGGAAGAGGCGATTCCAATCCTCCACAAAGCTACCGCCCCGCACTGAATTAATCCGTAGCCACTCTTTATCTTCGAGCATTTCGTAGGAGAGGGGATCGGATGTGGTCAGGCCCAGTTGGCCACGGGAGCGTAAGACCTCCGGCGGGGTGGCATCAATGAGGGCTTGAATCGCTTCAATGCGACGGGGAACGGAAGGGTGGGTAGCGCTGTCGCGCATCGTTCCCGGCAGCCGGGAGAGCATTTCTAAACCCCGGACGCAACCGGAGGGATCAAACCCAGCAGTAACGGAGTATTGATAGCCAATCATATCGGCTTCTTGTTCATGTTCACGGGCGAGGCTGGCCATCCGTTCTTGGAATTCGCGACTGTTAGCATTGCGGGTTTCTTCTTGCCAATCGGCGACGCGGGAGGTGCGGATGGCAATATGGCGCTCGGTGTGGTGGGCCATTTCATGGCCCACCACGCAGGCGAGGGCGGAAATATCCCCGGCCATTTGATCCAAAAGGCCAAAATGGACGATCACTAAATTTACTTCGGTGGCGTAGGCGTTGATCAACGTGTCATCGGCAACCACGACCCGCCAGGGATGATTGGTCAGGCCATTAGCCCGGGCAATCCGTTCAACAATCCGATAAAGCATATAAAGATTGGGGGACAAATCTTCGCGGGCTTTGTCGTAAATGGAGCTTTCTTCTAGGGTGGGGGGGGTGGTGAAGGTGGAGCGGTTCTGGGCGAGGGCTTCAGAACTCAAGCGAGGGGCAATTCCCCCTGTCAGTGTGACGGTACAGATTGCAGTCAACAGGGCGGTGGCGGTGGCTTTGACGGGGTTTAACATTGCGTGACGGGGTTAAAGGGGGTAAATTACCGAGGGAGAACCTAAGGGCTTATCTTAAAATCTCCAACAGCAGCAAGGGGATTTTCTTCTAGGTTAACAAGGAAATTTGTCAGGTTTGCCCCAACATTCCAATCCCTTAACCGTCCAATTCTGATTCAGAACCCAAGGTTTCCACCACCAAGTTTATTTGTTGTTGCCCCGCTGCGAGAAAGGTTTCACAATCCCGCAACTGCGTTGTGGCCACCTCAAACTGACTAAATACCTGTTCTAGGGGAAGATTGCCGGTTTCTAACTGTTGAATAATCGCCTCCACTTGGGCGATCGCCGTTTCATAGTTCCACTCTGCCATCGTTGATTAGTGGGAAAATTATAGTTTCTCTCTTAATATGGCAAACCCAGGAGGATAAAACCACCCCAATAGTAAGGATGCTCATAGGGACAAAAAGCTTCCCCTTGGCGTTGAGCCTTTTCTTGGGTTAAATCACGGGCGAGCTTGAGTTGTTCTAAGCAACGGGGGGAGGCATTCTGAAGATGGGTGAGGAGTTGGTTGTAATGGTCTAGCAGTTGCCCATAGGTGAGGGTTTTGAGCCAATGTTGGGCGGTGTGGAGGGCGATCGCTGGCGGGGCAGATTGCTTCAACGCCTCATAAAAACGCCCCATCAACAGCATCGTTGACCCATCGGTTCCCGGCCATAGGCTCACCAGTACATCTGTTGTACCCCGCTCTAAGAAAAATGTCGGCAGTGCCAAGCCTTCCAACTCCAGGGCAAAATCCGGCGGAAAATGGCAGCTATGGCCCGATAAACACACCAACGTCGGCATCGGACTCTCCAAGCCCTGCAAATCTTGCAGCGATAGCACCGTCTGATCCCCAAGGCGCAGGCCGCTCTGCCTCCCTAATGTGCCATCCCAAAAGCTATCCCCGGCAAAATGGAAGATTTGAATGGGTTGTTCGAGGGCCGCTAAAACCTGCGGGAGCGTGGCGGTTTCCGATTCAAGATGACGACTGACAAAATATTGCTGCACCACCGCCAATTCTAAATCCACCGCTCCCCAATCCGTCCCCATGCCCGCCACCGTCAACAGGGGCATATCTTGCCCCCCTGGGGAGCGGCGGGCAGACTCCACGCCCTTAATGCCCAATTGGACGGAGGGTAAATAGGTGATCTGATAGGGGGGATGGTCAAACTGGGGATGATTGAGGACGAGATGGAGGGGCAGGAGGTGTAATTCCTGATGGGGGAGCAGAATTAACTGTGTTACCTCCGGTGGTAAGGCCATCAGGATCCGGGGAATATCTAACCCCGTTGCCAACTCTGCCAGTTGGGGCCAGAGATCATTGAACCATTGTTGATTTTCCGCCGGGTTGCCGCTGCGCTGACGATGGGTTTCCCATTGCTTTGACCACCGCTCCCACCACTGTTGAAACTCAATCCGCTGGTCATAGTTGCCGGAAATGATGATGACAGGTTGATCCTTGAGGAGGATAAATGTGCTAATGCTGGCGGGGCTAACCTGCCAGTGAATCATTGCGGTTTGGGGATTGAGCAGCCGGTTCATTTCCACCACATTGGGGGAAGCAATGCCTTGGCCCGTCCAATGGGGGTTGAGTTGACTTGCAATTAACAGATTTTTCCGTTCTTCGGAGAGTTCAAGGGCCTGGATCCGCTGTTTCGGGTCGAGGGCTTGGGAGAGTTGCTCGACTTTAAGCTGATAGAGGCCGCGAAATTGATGGAGGAGATGGCGTTTTTGGGTAAGGTTGGGACTGTTGAGTTGGAGTTGATTGAGGATGAGTAGGGCAATGTTGAGGTTATTTTTGGTGTTTAAAATGCTGCCGGTGCGTTGATAGCTGACGATTAGATCCGTCATCACCTGGAGATAGGTGGTTTCTAGACCCGGTTGGTCTTGGAGCCAGTCTAGGCTGCGCTTGAAGGCGGCGATCGCCCGCTCCAGCAAGGGCCGGGCCTGCTTGGGTTGGCTTTGGGCCACCTCAGCAAAGGCTAAACCGCTGTAATGGGCGAGGGTTCCCAGGGCTAAGGCCCGCTCCCGTTGGGTTTGTTGGAGTTGGTTTAGGCCCGTTTCCCAATTTTGCAGGGCCGCCGTCGCGCCGAGGTTGGGGGCGGCATACATTGTCCAACCGCGATTGGCCCAGGCGGGCCAAAAATCCGGCTCTAGTTCTAGGGCGGTTTGGAAAGCGGTGAGGGCGGCTTCGTATTGTCCCAAGGCGGTGAGGGCCACACCCTGGCCATTGTGGGCGAGGACATAGCCGGGCTTGAGGGCGAGGGCTTCTTTATAATTGGCGATCGCCTTGCCCCCATCCCCCAGTTCTAGATAACTATTGCCGCGATTGTAGTAGGCGGCGTAAAAGTTGGGATGGAGGAGAATGGCCTGGGTAAAGTCTTCAATGGCGCTCCGATGTCGCCCTAGGCTCTGCCAGGCTAAGGCGCGATTGTGATAGGCATCATGGCAATTGGGATCCTGGTTGAGGGCGGTGGTGAAGTCAGCGATCGCCCCTTCGGAATCCCCTAGCGCATGGTGTACCATCCCCCGGCCATGGTAGCCTTCGGCTAAATCCGGCTGGAGGGCAATGGTTTGGTTAAAATCCGCCAGCGCTTGGGGGTATGCGCCCTGATGGAGATGGGCAAAACCACGACTGAGATAGCTGTAATACTGAAGATCAGGATCTTGGTCAATCACCGCTGTAAAGTCGGCGATCGCTGCCTCCAATTCCTCCAGTTCCAGATAGACATGACCGCGATTGAAATACCCCACCATAAAATCCGGCTGGGTCACGGTGACTTGATCAAAACACCCCAAGGCCTCTGGCCATTGTCGAAGGGCATAATGCACCACACCGCAAGCATTTTGAGCTTCGCTAAAGTCGGGCTGATACTCCAAGGCAGTACGCCAGAGGGATAATGCCCCCTCCAATTCCCCCAATTTGTAGAGGTTGACCCCGTAATCAAACAGTTCTTGGGGATTTTCCGATTCTAGGGTTTGGGCCAAGGGGGTGGGGGAGGGTTGGCTTTGGGAGGAGCGATCGCCCATGGCCAAGAGCCGCCGCCCTAAACTGGCGGACAATTCCCCCAATTCCCCACAGCCTAAATTGCCTAGGCGCACCATCTGCTCTGCGAAATTGCGGTTCAAGTTCTGGGGAGACTGGCGCAGCAAATTTTTACCGTAGCGTTGCAACCAAGCCACAAACCAAGGGTCGTGTTGGCGAATCCCTAAATGATCGAGGAGTTGCGATCGCTGCCATCCACAGGCTACCCCTTCAGTTAATTGCAAAAAGAGCGTCTCGTAACCTTCATTGGTGAGGGGGGGGATTTCAGTAGGATGTGGGATGGGTGATTCAGAACTCAGCAATGCGCTGAACAGATCCCTCAACCATTGCAGCAGGAATGGCAACATGAGCAAGGCAATAAATAGGCTTGGGTACGACTAATCCATGAAAGCAGGGGGGCAAGCTGAAGTCCATTATCCAATAGATTGGAATGTTTCCTGGCGCAGCCGGGGGATGATTTCCCCCCAAGGGTGCGCTCAATATTGATGTTTTCCACATTCTCCGAGGCTTTTCCACAGGTTTTGCCCCAGTTTCCCACAGGATTAACCCCCAGTCTCCTCTGGATCTAACCCATTCTTAACCTGTTCAATCTCAAATGTAATCTGATCGGATTCATAGGCCGGGGGTTCGATGTGAATGAGCACCCGCAGTGGACTAAAGCGATCGGCTAAAGCCGCTTCCACCGCTTCGGTAATGGTGTGGGCTGTTTCCACATCCGCCGCCGTCACGATCATATGCATTTCAATAAACACCATCCGCCCCAGTAAGCCCCGTGAGGCAATGTCATGGCAATTGACCACCCCCGGCACGGTCATCACGACTTTATAAATCGCCTCTGGAGCAATGGCCATCTCATCCACCAGCCAGGGCAAATTATCCCGCAACACTTCCCAGCCGCTCCGAAACACCAACAACGCCACCGGAAACGCCAACAGCACATCTAACCAGAGCAATTGCGGCAGATTCCACACCTGGCTTTGCCACAGGCCAATCATCCCCACCAACACGGTAATTGTCACCCAAACATCACTGAGGGTGTGTTTTGCATCGGCAATCAGCAGACTACTACCCAAGCGCACCCCAATGCGGCGTTCATAAACTGCCACAAAAATATTAATCCCCAGGACAAGCAACAGCAGCCACAATTCTGGCCCTGAAACCGTCACGGGCGTATTTTTCTCCCACAATCGCCCCACCGCTGTGCTGAAAATTTCAAAACAGGTAATGCCTAAAAAAACGGCAATCCCCAAGGCTCCCAAGGCTTCAAACTTTTGATGACCGTAGGGATGTTCGCGATCAGGGTGGGGAGAAGACCAACGGTTGGCCACCAGTCCTAAGACGTTGTTGGCGCTGTCGGTGACGCTGTGAAGGGCATCGGCTTGCAGGCTGAGAGAACCTGTCCACAATCCCAGGGCGGCCTTGATGGCCATCACCATGAGGTTGAGGCCAAGGGTGACGACTAAGACAAATTGAACTTGATTGCGGATTGAGCGTGCCATTCCCCATCCTGGATGTTGAGCCGTTGAGGGCAGTTTACCACGGCAATTTCGGAGTGAGCGGGGAAGGGGGCGATCGCCCCGATGGGGGGAGGGGGCATTTTGCGCCTTCGCCCAATTTATGGTCTAATTGCTTTGATTCAGTGGGGATTTTCCCGATGACGCTGGGGCTTTTTTTTCTTTAGTGGCTTAACGATGGCTCAATTGACGATTAATTTACTTGAAGGCTCGGTTTCTTTTAGCTGTCCACCAGAGACGGTCTCAGCTATGCAGGGGGCGATCGCCACTCTCATGCAAGACCTCAAGGCCACCGCTATCCAAGGGACAACACCGGGACAACGGCCGCAGCCTAAACCTTCCCTCGACTATTGCTATACGGGGTCGGTGTTTTTGGAATTATTTTGCAACCCGAACATCTACCCTAGCCCCTTCGCAGCTAAGGTACTGATCACACTGCGGGACGACAAAATCCGCATCAGTGCCGAAGCGGAGCTAACCCGCTTGATTGAAGATCTCAATCAGTATGTGGAACAATTAGAGGCTGAAGCCCGTTAAACGATGTCAGGGGGGTGTTGGGTTAGTCGTTGTCCCAGGATTGGGAGCCGATCAAGTCAGCGATGCGATCGCGGAGCAAATATTCGCATTTCTCCAATTCACACTCCACGCAGACCCATTCCCGTGCCGGGATATATTGGCACAGCACATAGATGGGCTGTTGACGACTCACCACCCCTTGATCAACCAACTGACGAGCTTCGTCCTGCAACATATCAATGGAATAGTGCAAGTCCTGATTGGGGGAAACAGCGATGGAGTTGGGAGCAGTTAATGTATTTACACTCATAATTCACCTTTAAACAAGCCTGATTGTGGGTACTGCATGGTTGATTGGGCGGCGTGGCCAGAAAACTGCGGGAGTTCTCTTACCCAGACAAGCATCATTGTTTCAGTATAATGAGTTACAGATTCCTTGCCTACCGTGATAAGAATTCCAAAACACCCCATTATTCCTGATAATCTGTGTTAGCGTCTGCGCCTAGCACCTCAGGGGGTTGATCGGGTTGCCGAAAATCTCCAAAGTGCAAAAATTTCAGCCGATACATAGGAATAGTGGGTTTTACCCCACCATTTGCCTTCAAAAGAGCGGCACTTTGCGATCCCACACCTCTATAATCTCAAACCAAACGGGAAAAATTCCTGAAATATAGATTAATAGAATTTATATGAATTCTTCCCCGAACTTCTGAAAATGTAAGGAATGTGAGATTTGCTGCTTCAGCAGTATGTTAAGAACGATGTCTTGGGCTGCGGGCATCTGACCATAACTGAACACCCAAGGCAATGTGCCGTCACAATTAGCACTGAACCAATCCGCCAGATAAGGACTACCGTAAAGGGCCAGGGCCCCAAAATACTGATTCTGTAATAAACATTTAAGCTGGGCCTTGATTTCTGGGGCTAAACCCGCTGTGCCTCGGAAGGGATTGCCCCGGATAAATATCTGTAAAAGATTGTGGGGGTGAACTGGGGGGGCTGCTATTTCGAGCAGTTGGGGGGGTTCGATGATGCGGTGTTGATAGCCGAGGCTCTGGGGGAGGGCGATCGCCGGCGTTGCCAGATCCAAAAAGGGCATATTGAGCAGGTTGCCGACGATGATCATATTCAGGGGCGATCCCGATGCTTCGGGCTTGGGGGTGAAGGTTCCCCCTTGGCGGAGGGAAGCGGTGAGGATCTGCCGCAGGATTTTTTGACTGCTGGGGGTATGGAGGTGGGTGAGGCGATCGCCTACGGGTTCCCTTGGAGGCGGAATCACTTTGGCCTTAGCGGCGGCAATGCGGGCAACGGAAGCGGTGATCTGTTCTGGGGGAATGCGGCCAGCGGTGACGGCGGCCTCAATGGCGAGGATCGCTTGTTCGGGATCAGCGGGCATCAGCACAATATCGGCTCCGGCGGCCACGGCTTGCACCGCCACTTCTTCCGGACTGGCCCAATGGGCAATTCCCCCCATCACCAAGGCATCCGTAACAATCAACCCCTCAAACCCTAGATTTTGCCGCAGTTGCCCAGTGAGGATCGGTTGTGAGAGCGTGGCGGGGGCGGCATCATCCCAGGCGGGGATCATTAAATGGCCAGACATCACCCCATCGACCCCGGCAGCAATGGCGGCGGCAAAGGGGGGAATTTCAACGGTGGAGAGGCGATCGCCCCCGTGGGGAATTTCCGGCAATGCTAAATGGGAATCGACGCTGGTATCGCCATGGCCGGGGAAATGTTTAGCACAGGTGAGGACGGGGTGACGGTGGCAACCTTCAATGAAGGCGGCGGCTAAACGGCTGACGGTGGCGGCATCTTCCCCAAAGGCCCGCACATTAATCACCGGATTTTCAGGATTATTATTGACATCCACCACAGGAGCGAGGATCCAATTTAACCCCAAGGCTAGGGATTCTTGGGCGGTAATTTCCCCCATTTGCCGGGCGTATTCTTCGCCTTCAGATTGGTTGGCAATAGCCTGCAAAGCCATCGGCGGCGGTAATTCCGTCGCACCGGGAAACCGTTGCCCCACCCCTTCTTCAATATCAGCGGCGATCAGCAGGGGCGTGGTTGCCCAACTTTGCAGTTGAGCGGTACGCAGGGCCAACTCTGCCACCGTCCCACCCAGTAAAATCACCCCCCCCACATTCCACTCGCTAATCCAACGGTGGAGTTTGGCTTGGGGGGCTTCCCATTGGGGGTAGCGGATTTGGTGATCTAACAGGTGGCCAGAGGCTCGCACGACGATCATTTGGCCGATTTGCGATCGCAGGGAAGGGGAGGTCATAGGGTGGAAAGGGGGGAGTGAGGAGTGAGGAGTGAGGAGTGAGAAGTGAGGAGTGAGGAGGAATTAACTGAACTCTTTTCTCTCTGCTCTATTCTCTCTTCTCCCCAAAGATCGGTTATTCCTCTTCCTCACCGAGGGGCCGGTCTTGGTTTAACTGGGTGAGGAGGGTGAGGACGCGATCGCCCCGTTCAATGGAGCGGTCTTCGAGAAAAATCACTTCCGGCGTGCGGCGTAGGCGTACCCGTTGCCCCAACTCCCGGCGGACAAACCCCGATGAAGAAGCTAAACCCTCCATGGTTTCCGCTCTGGCTTCATCACTGCCATAGATACTGACAAAAATTTTGGCGTGTTGGAGATCCCCCGATACAACCACATCGGTAACGCTGACCATCCCTGCTCCGACGCGATCATCTTTGATCTCGTGACAGAGTAGTTGGCTCACTTCCCGTTTAATCAGGGCAGAAACGCGGGATACGCGGCGACTGGTGGCCATAGTGACTCCTTTAAATAAAACAATTCAGCAAATTTTGATGATCAAACCGAGGACTAAAGTCCTGACGACAAACCTTTGTCGTTACGACAACCTTTAGCCAGTCTCAAACCGTGAAGCCCAGCATTGCCCGGAGTGTAAAGAAAATAAATCCGGTTAGGCCCACAAGAATGCCGATCAGGGCTGTGAGCCGCAGGGGACTGTTAAACATCGGCTGCACCCACTGGAAGAGGGCGAAAAACACCCCCAGGGTAAAGGTAATAAAGTAACGGCAATACCGTAGGACGTTATTAAAAAATTCTTCCATGGTGGCGATCGCGCTAAAATCTCACCTTTAACCATAGCCTGTTCCCGACCGGGTGCGATCGCCCCTAGGCGGAATTCCTCCAGTTGATTGGGGATAAAACTCAAGCTAGGATGCAGTGGCCCTCAGGGCGGGCAGATGGTCGCCCCAAGGGTTTCATGCTCACAAACAAAGGAAAACAAGGGTGGACGATTTAATTTGGTTAGGTGTGGGGGGATTGGTGTCGGGCTTGTTGGCGGGGCTATTGGGCATTGGCGGCGGGACGGTGTTAGTTCCCTTAATGGTGGCCTTGAATATTGGCTATGACCAAGCCGTGGCCACCAGTAGTTTAGCCATTGTGATGACCTCCTGTTCGGGAACGGTACAAAATTGGCGGATGGGGTTATTGGATTGGCGGCGGGTGATGTTTTTGGGCTTGCCAGCGATCGCCACCGCCCCTTTAGGGCCGCTGATTATTCAACAATTGCCCACCTATATTAAAGAAGCCGCCTTTGGACTGTTGCTGATCCTGACCATCTTTTTAGTCACATTACGCAAACGCCTGATCGCCCGTCAAGCGGCCCAGGATTCCCCCACCACCTCAGCGGCGATCAATCCCATCGTGGCCCGCTTGGGAACCGGAGCAGCGGCGGGGCTGTTAGCGGGGGTGTTTGGCGTAGGGGGCGGTGTGATCATGGTTCCTCTGCAAATGCTATTGCTCCAGGAACCGATTAAGCTGGCCATTCAAACCAGCTTAGGCGTGATCGTGATTACCTCCATTGCTGCCGCTGGCAGCCATGCCCTGCAAGGAAATGTGCTTTGGTTATCGGGGCTAATTTTAGGCATCGGCGGCCTCTTGGGGGCGCAAGTCAGCACCCGCTACCTCCCCAAACTCCCTGATGCTGTCGTTAATCTCCTCTTTCGGAGTCTCTTGGCGATCTTAGCCCTCTATTTCTTTGGCCGAGCCATGGGCAGTTTTCCGGGTTAAACCCAAATCATCACATCCGCCTCGTAGGGGCGAAAAATCTTTGTACCTCCGGCAGGCTTACGCCAACGCCCCCACACCGATCAATTCGCCCCCACGCCCATCAATTGGACAACGGAATTTCCTATGATTCGATCAGTCTTAATCTCCATTCCCCCAGTACCATGAGCGATCCCATTCCCTACCACGTCGGCCAAACCGTCACCCTCAGCCAACGCCCCCCCTATTTAAAAACCGCTGACCCCATGCCCATGCTCCGCCCCGCTGACCTGATTGCCACGGATGAGCAGGGGACAATTTTAGAGCGGCGGCCCGGGGGTTGGGCGGTGAAATTTACGCGGGGGGTGTTCTTGATGGAGGAAAGTTATCTGGCGATCGCCCCCGATTCCCCCCCAGACAATGGCTAAACTGGCCCCCTTTGGGGAGGCGATCGCCTCAAGGGTCAAAGAATAGAGCTAACCCGTTTCCCCGGAAAAAAGTGAGATTAATCTTGGTGATTAATCTTTGCCTTTCTTAAGACTGTGGTAGTATCGGGGTAAATTTTGCACAACAACAACAGCGAAAACGCTGATGCCATCAGCCATAGGGAGATCTAAGGAGCCAAACCAGCATGAGCAAAGCAGAGCCAGCCGTGACCACGCCGCGATCTCCCCAGCGACCGATTCGGATTGGGGTCGTGGGCGTTGGCAATATGGGACAACACCACACCCGCGTTTTAAGTCTCCTCAAAGGCGTGCAATTGGTGGGTATTTCTGATGTGAATGTGGAGCGGGGCCTCGATACTGCCAGCAAGTACCGCGTCCGCTTTTTTGAAAGCTATCAAGACCTCCTCCCCCACGTTGATGCCGTTTGCATCGCCGTCCCCACCCGGCTCCACCATCAAGTGGGGATGGATTGCCTCAGTGCCGGGGTTCACGTCTTGGTGGAAAAACCGATCGCCGCTAGCATCACCGAAGCCGAATCCCTCGTCAACACCGCCGCCGAATCCAATTGCATCCTCCAAGTGGGGCATATTGAGCGCTTTAACCCCGCCTTTCAGGAACTCAGTAAAGTCCTCGCCACCGAAGAACTCCTTGCCCTCGAAGCCCACCGCATGAGTCCCTACGCTAACCGGGCGAATGATGTCTCGGTGGTGTTGGATTTGATGATCCACGATATTGATCTGTTGCTGGAGTTGGCCAATTCTTCCGTCGTGAAAGTTACCGCCAGTGGCAGCCGCGCCTCGGATTCTGGTTATTTGGACTATGTGACGGCCACGTTAGGGTTTGCTAACGGTATTGTGGCGACGTTAACGGCGAGCAAAGTCACCCATCGCAAAATTCGTAGTATTGCCGCCCATTGCAAGAATTCCCTCACGGAAGCGGATTTCCTCAATAATGAAATCCTGATTCATCGCCAAACTACCGCAAATTGCATGACGGATTACGGCCAAGTGCTTTACCGTCAGGATGGCCTGATCGAGAAGGTTTACACCAGTAATATTGAACCCCTCCACGCCGAATTAGAGCATTTTGTCAATTGTGTACGGGGAGGAGAGCAGCCCTCGGTGGGGGGTGAGCAGGCCCTCAAGGCGTTGCGTCTGGCCAGTGCCATTGAAAAGATGGCCCTAGATGGCCAAGCCTGGCATCAGGAAGATTGGCCCCTAGGTCAGCCTTTGAATCAAAATGTGATGGCCTTCAATGGGTAGGGGCGTTTGCGTAAGCCTGCCGGAGGCACAAAATTTTTTCGCCCCCCTGTTGCGATGCGGTACAGAGATCCCCCTCAATCCCCCTTAAAAAGGGGGAGTTAGAGTTCTCATCAGTCGCGAAAACGCTATAGATTCGCCATTACGATGCGGGCTGCTGCGAGGGTTTGGTCAATTTCCCCGTCGGTGTGAGCCAAGGACATGAACCCCGCCTCAAACTGGGAAGGGGCTAAATAAACCCCCTGCTCCAACATCCCCCGATGGAAGCGAGCGAACTTGGCGCTATCGGATTTTTTAGCATCGTCGTAATTGCGAACGGGGCCGCCTTGGAAGAAGAAGCCAAACATGCCGCTAATGCTACCGCCACAGGCGGGATGGCCGGTTTCTTGGGCGATCGCCAATAACCCATTCACTAACTTTTGGGTCATGGCTTCCAAATAGTCATAACTGCCGGGCTTTTGGAGCAACTCCAGGGTTTTAATCCCCGCCGTCATCGCCAAAGGATTCCCCGACAGCGTTCCCGCTTGGTACATCGGCCCTGATGGAGCCACCATTGCCATAATATCCTTGCGGCCACCATAGGCCCCCACCGGCAAACCACCGCCGATCACTTTCCCCAACGTCGTTAAATCCGGCGTGACCCCGAATTTCTCCTGCGCTCCACCGTAGGCAATGCGGAACCCCGTCATCACCTCATCAAACATCAACAACGCCCCATTTTCCTGGGTGATCAGGCGTAAACCCTCCAGGAAACCGGCATCGGGGGGAATAAAGCCGGAATTACCCACCACCGGCTCTAGGATCACGCCCGCAATTTGATCGGGATTTTCGGCAAACAGGGCTTTCACCGCTTCGAGATCGTTGTAGGGGGCGGTGAGGGTGGCGGCGGCGGTGGTTTTTGGCACACCGGGGGAGTCGGGTAAACCCAGGGTGGCGACCCCAGACCCGGCCTTCACCAAAAACATATCCGCATGGCCGTGGTAGCAGCCTTCAAACTTGATAATTTTTTCCCGACCCGTAAAAGCCCGCATCAGCCGCAACACCGACATACAGGCCTCTGTGCCGGAATTGACAAACCGCACCATTTCAATACTAGGCACAGCATCGATCACCATTTCCGCCAGCACGTTTTCCAACACACAGGGCGCACCAAAGCTTGTGCCTTTTACCAGGGCTTCATGGAGGGCGGCGATCACCTCTGGATGGGCATGGCCACAGATAGCCGGCCCCCAAGTCCCCACATAATCAATATATTGATTCTCATCTACATCCCAAATATGGGGGCCATGGACGCGATCGAAAACAATGGGCTGACCGCCCACGGATTTAAAGGCACGCACCGGAGAACTCACGCCACCGGGCATTAATTTCTGGGCAGCGGTAAAAATTTCTTCAGATTTAGTGGTTTTTAAATTTGATGTGGCAACCAAAATATTCTCTCCTTAATCGCAAGCTAAATGGGTGCATCCACTTCGAGGGTTCAGCTGTTGTGGGTTCATGGTACTTGGCCCTAAACCCCCCAACATTCCGAACCCAGTCTCTATCCTAATGGAATCAGACCCCAGTACTTTGGCCCATTGTTGCCTAGTTTTTGTCCGGTTCCCAATCAATTGCTTAGAATTGTGGGGAAATTCTCAATCCCAGATCACAATGACAATCAAATTCAATTCACTGTCTTTCGCTCTGGTGGCGGCAATTTCGAGTTTGGGCGCAACGCTGATGTTTAATCCTGCTGCTGTTGCCGCTGATCCCGAAACAACCCCCGTTCCCTTGGACTTGGCCCAAGCTAACGGCACATTGATGGATGTGGTGGATGGCACGGAGTCCTTGAGTACGTTGGGGACGCTGCTGCGGACGGCGGGTTTGCAGGATGTTTTGGGGGGAACAACGCCGATGACGCTGTTTGCGCCCAATAATGCGGCTTTTGATGCGTTGCCGCCGGGGGTGTTGACGGCGTTGATGAAGTCGGAGAATCGCGATCTGTTGCGGAAGGTGTTAACCTATCATGTTTTGCCCAGTGCAATGCGCTTACCGGAGGTGGCAGAAAACCGGATGCTGGAAACGGCTAGCGGCGATGTGTTGAGTATTGGCCGGAATCCGGAGGGCAATGTGATGGTGGATACGGCGAATGTGACGGGTTCTCAAAATAACCCCAGCAATGGTTATGTGCATTTCACCGATGCGGTGTTGATTCCCCCTGGGGTGGCCAGTACGTTGGCCAGTCGGGAGCAAGGGCCGATCCGGGGCTTGTGGTAAACCGTTGGTTCGATCTGCTTTGATATGATCTAGCGATGATCCCCCGTTGGGCGTGATGCTCGATGGGGGATTCTGTTCAACTCTAGATTCTGCAAATCCATGATCAATGTAACTGCTTCCTTTTGGCCGACTCCTGATCATAGCCAAGCGGCCTTTATTGCCCCCAATGCGACGGTGATCGGGGATGTGGTGTTACATCCAGGGGTGAGTGTTTGGTATGGGGCGGTGCTGCGGGGGGATGTGGAGCGGATTGAGATTGGGGCCCATAGCAATATTCAGGATGGGGCGGTACTCCATGGCGATCCGGGAGAGCCGACGGTGTTAGAGGAGTTTGTGACGGTGGGCCATCGGGCGGTGATCCATTCGGCCCATGTGGAGCGGGGGTGCTTGATTGGCATTGGCGCAATTGTCCTCAATGGGGTGCGCGTGGGGGCAGGGAGCATCATCGGGGCGGGCTGTGTGGTGACAAAAGATGTGCCGCCGCGATCGCTCATGGTGGGGATTCCCGCTAAACTAATCCGCTCCATTGACGATACCCAAGCGGCGGGATTAATTGAACACGCCCAACGCTACGAGAAGTTAGCGCGGGTTCACGCCGGAACAGGAACAGATCTAGGATTTCGCTAGCTGATCTAACAATCTGCGTAGGGGCGCAACATTTTGCCCCCTTACTTGAGTAATTCAGTGAGTTCCTGAGCCGATGTCCCCAGAATCCGGGCCAGGGTGTTCATTTCCTTATTACTAAATCCGTCGCGGATATCCCGCAGTTCATCGACGGATTTACCGAGAATCCGGGAGAGAACTTTAAGCTGATTGTCGGTGATGTCTTTGCCGCGATAAATATCCCGCAATTCCTGAGGGGAGAGACGATAGGAGTTGCAAAAAAAGACGAATTCTTTATCACTCACATCCAGTTCCTGCTGGCGATCGCGCAGTAAAAAGGCGATCGCCCTTGTGCCAAATTCCGGGCGCTTGGCATTTTCCAAATACCGCTCCATCAACCGGGTGACGTTGGCGGGGTTGCCGCCGGTCTTTTTGAGCAAATCCCGACACACCATCTGGAGGGCCTTGGTTAACGTCTCGTTATCCTCATGGAGTTGCTCATCTTCATTGAGGGTTTCCACGATCCGCGCCGCAATTTCCGGCGTACAAAACCCCACCTCTCGCTCATCGTAGATGATGGGGATATAGGCGCGGTCGGTGTCAAATTCGAGATGTAGGGGCTGGTTCGTCTGTTTCATCAATTTGATTCAAGCAGGAAAACGCTCCATTAGCCCATCGGGCCAAGGCAGAACGCAGCACTTCTCTCCACCGGAAAGGGAGGGCGTTCCTTTCAATATACTAGCTAGGGGGATGCCTGCTACGGCAGGGAAGGGGAAATTCTCCCCCAACCGGGGATCACCCCTGAGGAGCGATCGCACTCAAAAATTAACCCGGAGGATCAGGGGCGATCGCCCCTCCTCAATCCCCCAAGTTGATTCGGCCCAATGCAAGGAATGAGGGCGAAACAATGATAATCTGTAGGGTGGAAAATTTCACATCCGCTTAAAGGTTTCCCCAAGCTGGTGCAATACTTCCTTGCCCCTCAACGGGGGATAGCACGGTCAGTTAAGGCCCAAGCAATACCCGTTAAGACCCACCTAAAGACTGTATAGCAAATCTGAGCATGGTAGCCACAACAGAAACGACTAACGTAGGCAGAATTACTCAAATCATCGGCCCCGTCGTCGATGTCCAATTTCCCATCGGCAAAATGCCGCGAATTTACAACGCACTGCGGATCACCGGCCAAAATGCCGCCGGTAACACCATAGATCTCACCTGTGAAGTGCAACAACTCCTCGGTGATAACCAAGTGCGAGCCGTTGCCATGAGCAACACCGATGGCTTAGTGCGGGGCATGGAAGCTCAAGACCTTGGCGCTCCCATTTCTGTCCCTGTGGGTAAAGCCACTTTGGGCCGGATCTTTAACGTTCTCGGTCAGCCGGTGGACAACAAAGGGGATGTGAACGCAGAAAGCACCTCCCCCATTCACCGCAGCGCCCCGAAACTCACGGAACTCGACACCAAACCGACGGTTTTTGAAACCGGCATTAAGGTGATTGACCTCCTCACCCCCTACCGTCGCGGCGGCAAAATCGGCCTGTTCGGTGGTGCGGGTGTGGGTAAAACCGTGATCATGATGGAGTTGATCAACAACATCGCCATCAACCACGGTGGGGTTTCCGTCTTCGGTGGTGTGGGCGAACGCACCCGTGAAGGCAATGACCTCTACAACGAAATGATTGAATCTGGGGTAATCAACGCTGAGAACCTCAATGAATCAAAAATTGCCTTGGTCTATGGGCAAATGAATGAACCCCCTGGGGCGCGGATGCGGGTTGGCCTGTCGGCTTTGACGATGGCAGAACATTTCCGCGATGCCAACAAGCAGGATGTGCTGCTGTTCGTGGATAACATTTTCCGTTTCGTCCAAGCTGGGGCAGAAGTTTCCGCTCTCTTAGGTCGGATGCCTTCGGCTGTGGGGTATCAGCCCACTTTGGGGACGGATATGGGCGATCTGCAAGAGCGGATCACTTCCACGAAAGAAGGTTCGATCACCTCCATCCAAGCGGTGTATGTGCCTGCGGATGACTTGACCGATCCCGCTCCTGCCACCACCTTCGCCCACTTAGATGGGACGACGGTGCTTTCCCGTGGCTTGGCTTCTAAGGGGATTTATCCCGCTGTGGATCCCTTGGATTCCACTTCAACGATGCTTCAGCCGAACATTGTCGGTGATGAGCATTACAACACGGCGCGGGCGGTACAGTCCACGCTGCAACGCTATAAAGAGTTGCAAGATATTATCGCCATTCTCGGTTTAGATGAACTGTCGGAAGATGACCGTCGCATCGTGGATCGGGCGCGGAAAATTGAGCGGTTCCTCTCTCAGCCCTTCTTTGTGGCGGAAGTGTTCACCGGCTCCCCTGGAAAATATGTACCCCTCGATGAAACGATCAAGGGTTTCCAAATGATCCTGAATGGGGAATTGGATGATCTGCCGGAACAGGCCTTCTATCTGGTGGGCAACATTGACGAGGCGATCGCCAAAGCTGAAAAGCTCAAGCAAAAAGCCTAGTTCGCAATAATTCAACCCAGTCACCTTGATCATTCAGGGTGGCTGGTGCATGGCAACCTCGAATAAATAGCGATGACTTTAACTGTAAGTGTAATTGCCCCGGATAAAACCGTGTGGGAAGGGGATGCCCAAGAGGTCATTCTCCCCAGCACCACCGGCCAGATCGGGATTCTCAGCGGTCACGCGCCCCTGCTCACTGCCCTGGATATTGGGGTGATGCGGGTACGTGCTGACAAAGATTGGCAAGCGATCGCCCTGATGGGGGGATTTGCTGAAGTGGAAGAAAATCAAGTCAAGATCCTCGTCAACGGGGCCGAGCAAGGCAGTGCCATCGACCTCGAAACGGCTCGCACCAGCTACGAAGCAGCCCAAGCCGCTTTAAACGCTGTTGGTGCTGAAGACCGTCAAGGCAAAATCCAAGCCCAACAAGCCCTACGCCGGACGCGCTCCCGCTTCCAAGCCGCAGGCGGCATGGTGAAAAGCTAGGGATCCATTGCGAGCGGCATTGCCAGAGGGGGCGAAAGATTTTTCGCCCCTACATTATGGGGATCCCCCCGGCTACGCCGACCCCCTTAAAAAGGGGGTTAAGAAATAAATGAGAACCCCCCCTTAAAAAAGGGGGGGCAGGGGGGGATTCTAATTGCTGCCGGTAAAGACCACTTCCGGGAATTTTTCCTGGGCGATATTCATCGGCGTGCGCTTCCCTTCTTCTTGCCAATAGTTGATCACTTCCGTGGCTTGGTTGAGCAAGGCAATGCGCTCCGCTTCGTTAATCCAATGCTTTGACTCAAGCTCAGACTTGAGTTGCTCCCAGGCATCATTACGGGGCCAGAAGTAGTAAGGCGTGAGGGGACTCGTCCCTTTGCCTACGACTTGATCGACGGCGATCGCCACGTTAGCATCAAGCCATAGAATTTTTAATGTAAATCGCGCTGCGTCCAAGAAAACCTCCAATGTAGCGTTTTGTCTGGGATTTTTTATAAATTGACAATTTTCCTACTATAGCAGATCGAGGCTGTTCCAACAATGATGATTATTTTTGATATCGATGGCGTGATTCGTGATGTGGGCCAATCCTATCGTCGCGCCCTGGCCGATACGGTGGAGCATTACACCAACAACAACTATCGCCCCACCAACAACGATATTGACGACCTCAAAAGCGAGGGGATTTGGAATAACGACTGGGAAGCTTCCCAGGAATTGATCTATCGGTACTCTGAAGGGCAGGGGGGCGATCGCCTCAGCCTCGATCTGGACTATCCGGCCCTAGTGGACTTTTTCCAATCCCGTTACCGGGGCCAAAATTGGGATGGCTACATCACCACCGAACCGCTATTAGTCACCCCCGATTATTTCGACAGCCTCACCGCCGCCGGGATTGCCTGGGGATTTTTTAGTGGAGCTACCCGTGGTTCAGCGGAATACGTCCTCAAGCACCGCTTAGGGTTAAACGATCCCATCCTCTTTGCCATGGAAGATGGCCCCGGCAAACCCGACCCCACGGGCCTGTTTCAGGTGATGGAGATCCTCAATCCCGGTAGCAATACCCCCGTTTTTTATGCCGGGGATACTGTGGGGGATATGCAGACCGTTAACCTTGCCCGTCAGGAGAGGGAGGAGCGGCCATTTTTGGCGATCGGTATTCTCCCCCCCCATATTCAGCATGATCCCACCCGCCAAACCCAATACAGCGACAAACTCATCGCCAGCGGCGCAGCCTGCGTTCTGCCTCGCATTACCGATCTCACCCCCGCCTATTGTGAAAGCCTTTTGGGGGTATGAGGGAACGGGCGGCAGAGCCACGAGATCCATTCTCGTTACTTGGCTCTGCCAAGTAACGCTCCCCGGAGGCTCTGCCTCCATCCACGGGCGGCAGAGCCGCCTAAGCACCGTGCCACGGCAGAGCCATGGCACGAGTTATTTTTATTTTTTAAATCAATTCATCATCGACGGTTTTATCCCGTACACCCCGCACGATCCGCGACAGTTCCGACTTTTCATCCACCATGATCCGCGTCGGGGAACCACTGATCAGCCGTTCATAGTTCCGGAAGGAATCCTTAATATTCGGCCCTTCCGAATCAATACTATATTCACGAATCCCCTTATCATGCCAAGATCCTCGCATCTTGAACACATTAATCGCCCGGGACATTTCACCGCGAATCTCCACATACTGGAGCATGATAATTGAATCGGTAATCGTCGAAATATGGGACTCGGTAATAGAGTTGGATCCCATAAACTGATCGGTGGTGTTCGTAAAGAACCCAGTAATTTCTTCCTGCTTTGCGTAACCTGTCACCCCAATCACAAACTGACGAAATGCATTATTGGTTACACCCCGCGCCAAAGCCGAAAGGGAATCAATGGCAATCCGGGCGGGTTTAAACTCCTCAATTTCCGACTTGATCATCTGCAAATGATCCTCTAGACCCGCCGATTCAGGATAATTACACAACAGCTTTAAATAGCCCTTTTGCTCCATTTCCTCAAAGCTCACCCCCCAAGAACTGGCATTACGGGAAAGTTGGGCGCGGGATTCCTCATAGGCAAATAAAATCGCCCGCTCCCCTTGATTACAGCCTTCCTGTAAAAACTTGCTCACTAAGAGAGTTTTACCCGTCCCCGTTGCTCCCGTTGCTAGAATAATTGAATCCTTAAAGAAGCCACCCCCACACATCTCATCCAACTTCTTCACACCGGAAGAAATTCGCACATTTGATGAGCGTTGAGTTAAGCGCATTGCTCCCAGTGGGAAAATATTAATGCCCTTATTGGTAATCGTAAATGGATATTCCCCTTTCATGTGGGTTGTACCCCGCAACTTGAGGATTTCAATGGTGCGGCGACGGCGCTCCCCTTCTAAAACATTGCGAATAATAATCACATTATCGGAAACAAATTCCTCTACGCCAAATCGAGCGACAGGGCCATATTCTTCTACCCGTTCTGTGGTTAGAATTGAAGTCACCCCAATTTGTTTTAATCGGGCCACAAGACGGAAAATTTCCCGCCGCACCACAGAAGCCCCTTCATACTGCTGAAAAACAGCCGTAACTGAATCAATGGACACTCGTTTGGCTTTATATTTACGGATCGCGTACTGAATCCGCTCAATCAAAGCAGAAAGATCAAAATTACCAACGACTTCTTGACCTTCTGGATCAGGGGAAGCATCGAGAATAAAAAGCTTACCCGCATCGATCAATTCTTGAAGATCCCAACCGAAGCTGTAGGCATTGGTGATAATGTCATTGGGCGATTCTTCAAAGGTGACAAAAATGCCCGATTCGCCAAAATCTCTAATGCCATTATAGAGAAATTGGATGGCTAGGAGCGTTTTGCCTGTGCCTGAAGTGCCACTGACGAGCGTTGTTCGTTCAATGGGCATCCCCCCATGGCTAATTTCATCAAAACCTTCAATGAGGGTTTGCATCTTACGCACACCCACTAAAGGCTGTTGAGATGTTGATGATTCGTTGTTCTTCGATTCGTTCATTGATCCCAGCAGTATAATTGAATAATCAGGTGCTTGTACATTGTGTTTACGAGAGTGATGATCACTAGCCTAAGGTGATATCGCCATCGTCTTGAATGGGTTTAGACAGGACGGGCATCTTGCCCGAATGAGGATGTTAATCTGTTTCATCATGCATACCATTTCCCATTTTTATTCTTCATTGATTTCCTCATATAGTAGGTCTAAGCCAATCAAGACTTTCTCTCGATCTGACAAATCTCCGATGATTTTGCGCACGGGTGGTGGCAATACTTTCGAGAGGGTGGGCGTTGCTAAGATTTTATCTTCTTCCGCCAGTTGAGGATTTTTGAGAACATCAATAACCTTCAGGGCATAAACACCTTGAAAATCTTGCTCAAGGATGCTCTTAAGCGTTTTTAGAGCACGTGCTGAGTTGGGGGTATTACCCGCAACATACAGCTTGAGAACATAGGTTTTTTTCGTAGGACTCATAGATCGTAGATGGGAATGGGGTAAAATGAGCAGAAACGACCTTGAATCATTAGAGCATATTAGTCACTTCTGGAAAACACTTCAAAGGGAATGTCTTCTCTCGGAATGGAGCGACGATACATTTCGCAGAGATGGGCAATGATATCAATGAGGGCAAGGCGATAATCTAAAAGGATATCTTCGCTGCGTCCTTCTAGTTTGAGTTGCTTGGTAAACTCATCAATAAGATTCATGTGAATTTCCAGAATTTGCGAAACGGAAAGATCGGCAAAAAAGGCGCGATTGACCATTTGATCGATGAGTTGATTGAGGGGATAGTCTTGATCAAAATAGTTAAGGATGATTTCTCGATATTCAAGGCTGAGTTCATGGAGCAGGACTTGTTTGTCCTGTGGGGAAAGGTTGCGAAAAAAGTCTTGGGGGTTGCGCTTGTAGTAGATCCCCATGTAGCCCAAGCGTTCTTGGAGTTTGTCGGCGAGGCGGCGCTGCTGCACCAAGAGGAAACTGGGGGGGTCGGGGGTGGGCGATCGCACGGCTTCCGGTGTTGGGGGTAACGTGGGGGCCAGTTGCAAAAATTTGGAGATGGCGCGATCAATGGCGGTGGTAATTTGTTCGAGTTGGGGGGTGAGGAGCCATACTTCGCCCGTGTGGTAGTGGTAGGGAATGGCGGCAGCGGTAGCGTCGATGTTTTTCCCGATCGCCACATTTTGTGATTGTCGGGGTTCGATAATCACAATGGGCAATAGGGTTCCTTGGGCATAGAGGGGGTTGAGCAGTCCTAATTCCTGTTCGGTGTTTTGTAACACGAGACAGTCGATATTACCTTTGTTTTGTTCAATGAAGCTTAAGAATGGCTCTTGTTCCGTAAAGGGATAGCAGAGGTAGCGATCGCTCCCTAATCGCTCAGACAGAGACTGAACGAGGGACTCAGTTTTCGCATAAATACAGATCGACAGTTGAGCATCCAAAATAATTCAGGGGGCGATCGCAAAGGTATGGGGCAGGAGCTTGTTCAATTGACTCTAGCCTCCTACTGTAGGCCGTGAAATCCATCTTCGTAACGGATTATTGCAGAATCCTTGAGGTTTTGACATAAATCATTAAAAAAATATAAAAAAATTTACAATTGGGCGGGCGATCGCCCGGCATGGTCAAAATCAATGGGGGTTTCTCTTCCTTGGCTTCACCCTGCCGGTCGGCAGAGCCGCAGCCGCGCCTTGCCCGTACCCTCGTCAACGTCATACTCCATCGGTATTTAGGGGGAAAGACCAAATTCCCCAGGACAAACGTTTTAGGCTACAGTGGCAAACAAATCCTGCCAATCCTGCGAAGCTACCTCTGGCCGGGCCACCACTTCGAGGATTTTCGACCCCGTAACCTCATGAAACAGGGCTTCGACAGCAATCTCTCCCACTTGACGGCGGCGGATCCGTCCTTCAAAGAGGGTATCAGCCCCAGCGATCACAATGCCATCGTTATTTTCGCTATCCACTAACCCCCCCGGCCGGACGATCGTATAGTTAAGACCACTTTCTTGTAGGTATTTTTCCGCCTGCTTTTTCCAGTAGAGCACCAGCCAGAACAGGTTTAAGGGGTGGAAAAATTCTGAAACACAGAGGGAAGACACGAAAATAAACCGCTCGATGTGATGGAGTTGGGCCGCATTGACTAAATTTTTCGTGCCTTCGTAATCGACGCGGTAGGGTTCGGTGAAATCGAAAGAAGGGGTGGCTCCGGTGGCACAGAACACCACATCACAATCACTGAGGGCATTTTGCCAGGGGTTGGGCTGACAAACATCCCCGAGGATCAACTCGACGGAGCTGGGAAGAGCGGCTTCGGCCTTGGCGCGATCGCGCACCAGCCCCTTAACGGCAATTCCCTTTGCCGTTAAAACTTCAACAATCTGGCGACCTGTGCGACCTGTGGCACCAGCAACAAATGCTTTCATCGGGTGATTCTCCCTACAGTTGCAAACTGAAATTAACGATTAGGATTAAACAAGCAAGCAGTTCGGCACATCAGATATCCCATGCAGTCCCATTATCCAGAGCCACCGAGTAAACCCGCTAAAGATTTCTCCCGTGCTGTGGAGGAACAAATAGCCAAACAGGTAGAAGTGGAGGAGGAAAGTGATGAAATGATCGCCTTTGCTTTTACCACCGCCTTTCGCGGCGGTATGGATATGTACAGCGATCCCAATACGGTAGCGGATTATCTCAATGCCCATGAGGGTTGGTTTCGCCGCTGTGCCGAGCCGATGACGGCGGAACCCCTGGGGGAAAATGGCTATGTGCTGACCATTGGGCATTTTGGGGCTTTTGGCTATGAGGTGGAGCCGAAAATGGGGGTAGTGTTGGCTCCGCCTCAGGATGGCATTTACGATATGTACAGCGTTGCAGTACCGGATTATGACCCCCCCGGTTATGCGGTGGATTATCGGGCGATTATGACCCTAGCGGCGGTGGAGCCGCCGGGATTGCCTTGGCCGGTGGATCCTGCCATTGCCTCGTTACTTACCAAGGTGGAATGGCATCTTTCCCTCAAAGTGATGATTGATTTTCCCACCTTTATTCATAAGTTACCCCAGGATTTGATCCAAAAGACGGGCGATCGCCTCCTCACCCAAATTGTCCGGCAAATTTCCCCCCGGCTCACCTACACGGTGCAGAAGGATTTCCACGATCGCCTCGGGCTACCGTTACCCCCGAAGCGATCGCGCCAACTGATCCACACCCATCCAGCAACGCCAGAACCGGCTTAGAAGTTGCTTAAAATCCGGTTAACGATATCCATGCCGGTGATCGCCTGCCAACCGAATAGCCCTAAAAGGATCATGTTCAGGGAAATATGGGTGGCGCGGGCGATGGCGTTGCCCTTTTGCATGAAGGGAACGAGGGCGGCGGCGATGGCAATCATGGCGGTCATTCCCAGCCCAACGAGCAAATGGGGGCCGACAAATAACTTGCCATTATTGATATAAGTCACCGCCATGCCGCCAACGCTGCCAGAAACCATCAACCCTAAGAGAATCGCACCAATGCGATAATGGCGATTGGCGAAGTTTTTGCCCACCAGTTCCTTGCGGGCTTCTTTGTCAGCCTTACGGGTTTTCCGGCTTTGGGAGCCGAGGTAGAAGGCATAAACCGACAGCCCCAAGAGCGCCCACATCATGAGCGGGTGGAAAAATTGGGAATAGACTTTCACAGATTCCGGAAGTTCAAAGCTCATAACTGTGCCTTATCAAAGCTAAAAATATTGCAAACTTAACTTAACATTTTCTTGCCCTATGGATCATCTGGAGCATGAGGCGATCGCCCAATACCTCGACCACATCGGCGGGAAGTTGTATCGTTGAGAAAAATCCCCTGGCCTTTGGGGTGGGGGAATTCGTCAACCCGCGATCGCCATGTTTAATTCTGTCCAATTGGTTTCGATGCGGCTCCACCATTTCATCGGCAGTTGGCTCCATCCCGATGCTGTGGTGATTGATTTGGGGGCAAACCGGGGCTACTTTGCCCAAGAGGTGAATGCCGCCTATGGTTGTACCTGCTACGCCCTGGAAGCAATGCCGGATCTCTACAGGGCTATTCCTCCAACGGAGAAGATTCGCCCTTTTCACTATGCGATCGCCCCCACCAACGCGCCGATCACATTCAACGTCTCGGATCAGGAGGAATCGGGGAGTGTTCACCATTTGCCCACGGCGATGATCACGGCAACGATCACGGTTCCGGGGATTACGTTGGCGCAATTTATGGCGGATCAAGGCATTGAGCAGGTGGATCTGCTCAAGGTGGATATTGAGGGGGCAGAGATTGAGCTATTCCAAACGCTCCCTGATGAGACGCTGGGGAAAATCAAACAAATTGCGGTGGAGTTCCATGATTTTCTCGATTATTTTGAGGATCACGCCGCCATTGCTGAGATTAAAGCCCGGCTGGAGAGCCTCGGTTTTGCCTGTATTATCTATTCCCTCACCTGTCATGCGGATGTGCTGTTTATTAACCGCGCCCTCGCCCCCCTTGACCGTTGGGATTATTTCTATTTAGGGACGGTGGATAAATACCGGCGGGGGATTACCCACGGCATCCGCTGGCGGTTGGAGAAGTTGCTAGGAAGGGAGGGGGCGTGATGGAACCTGTAATGTTTGTTGATCCTACGCAGTCGGGCCGGCGAAAATTGACGGAAGGGGAGCGCGATCGCCTCCGTCAAGGCATACAAGCCCAAGCCCAGCTAGAGGGATACGATCAACTCACGGAATTGTGCCGCATTGGTGAGCCGGAGATGGCTAGCCGTCTGGCGGCTCAACATCCGGAATGGGGGTATGAGATTCAATTTGGTGTTGTGGCGATTGCTGACCCTTGATGTTTCGGGGTCTTTTTTTTCAGGGTTTGGGAGGAAATGAGGCCATGGCTGTATTCAGGGGTGCGCGGGGACAAGCGGGGTTTACGTTGGTGGAAATGTTGATCGTGATTGTGCTGATCGGCATTTTGGGCAGTATTGCGGTGGTGACTTGGCAGGGTTTTTTTGAGCGGCAAAGGTTGGTTCAATCGAGCGATCGCCTCTTTCTCACGCTCCAATCCACCCGCGAAACCGCTAAACATCGCCATCTCCCCTGGCAAGTGAGCATCCGCCAAGGAGCCAACCGCGTCGAATTTGCTGCCCATCCCGCCGATCCCGACCATACAACGCTGATCGCCCTGTGGGATGATCCCCAACAGTGGGAGCAATTGGCCCCAGGGGTGAGCATTGATCGAGTCAATGATCACAATCAGACAGAAACCACCATCACCTCCAAAACCATTGCCGAGGAAACGGTGTGGTTTTTTTTGTTTAATCATCAAGGTTGCCCCGTCCAGCACAGTTACAACTCCTGTACTGATACTCTAGAGCGCGGGCGGTTAGGATTGCGCATCGAAAGGGGTGGTAATGGGCCGCAGGTTTTGCGTCGCTGTGTGATTCTTTCGACCGCCTTGGGGTCAATGCGTCAGGGGCGCGGCCATACCCGCTTGGATCGTGAGGACAACAAATACTATTGTTATTAGGGGTGGCAGAGCCAGGGCGTGAGCGGCAAAAGTGAGAACAGAGATACCATGATTGAGGTAGGGGGATCGGGTTAGAATTAGGGGCGATTGGCTAGGGAAATTAGATCATGCTGCGATTGCTCCGGATTGAAAATTTTGCCCTCGTTGACCAGCTTGAACTGGAATTTGGCCCCGGCTTAAATGTACTCACGGGTGAAACCGGGGCGGGGAAATCGATTATTCTTGATGCCATTGATGGCGTATTGGGGGGCAAAATCACCAGCCGCCTGTTGCGTACCGGGAGCGATCGCGGCCTTGTGGAAGGTACATTTTTACTCTCCCCCCCCCTCAAAGCCTGGTTAGATGCCCAAGAAATCGACCTCATCGATGCCGATAGCCTCATTTGTAGCCGGGAATTTTCCGCCACCCAGGGGAGTTTACGCTCCCGTTCCCGAATTAATGGCGTACTGGTGAACCGGCAACAGGTGGGCCAACTGCGGGAGCATTTGGTGGAAATCACCGCCCAAGGCCAAACCGCCCAATTGATGATCGCCAGCCATCAGCGGGATCTCCTTGATGCCTATGGCGGCGAAGGGGTGCAGCAAGCAAAATTAGTGGTAGCCCAAACCTTCACCGCCTACCGCCAAGCCCAGCAAGCCCTCCAAGCCCGCCGCCAATCGGAAAAAGACCGCCTCCAACGCATCGATTGGTTGCAATACCAGCATCAGGAATTGGCGGGGGCTGATCTGCATGATCCCCAAGAATTAAGTCAATTGGAACAGGAGCGCGATCGCCTTTCCCATGTGGTGGAACTCCAACAAATGGGCTATCAAACCTACCAAGCCCTTTATCAAAATGACCAGGGGGGAGAGGCGATCGCCGACCTCCTCGGCCCCGTGGAAGCGCAAATTAAAGAAATGGCCAGCTATGACAGCCAACTTGAGGGCCTGTTAGAGATGGTGCAAAGCGCCCTAACCCAAATTGTCGAAGCCGGGCAAGTCCTCAGCCGTTATAGCGATAGCCTCGAATCTGACCCGGAACGGTTAGCGGAAGTGGAAACCCGCTTGACGACCCTGCGCCAACTCTGCCGGAAATATGGCCCCGATTTAGCCGATGTCATTGCCCATGGGGAGGCGATCGCCACCGAACTAGCCAACCTCACCAGCGGCGGCCAATCCATCGAAGCCCTCGAAGCCCAGGCAAGAGAATGTTATCAAACCCTCACAAAAGCCTGTGAACAACTACGCCACCAACGCCAACAGGCTGCCCAAAAACTGGCTAAACAAGTGGTAAAAGAACTCAAACCCCTCGCCATGGAAAAAGTCCAGTTTGACTGTCGGCTTTTGCCCCTTGAACCCACAGCCCACGGCGCGGATCAGGTGGTGTTCTACATCAGCCCCAACCCCGGCGAACCCTTGCAACCCCTCTCTGAAACCGCATCAGGGGGAGAAATGAGCCGGTTTCTGTTGGCCCTCAAAGCCTGTTTTTCCCAAATTGAAGCCCAGAATGCCGGTAAAACGTTAATTTTTGATGAAATTGATGCGGGGGTATCGGGGAAAGTGGCCCAGGCGATCGCCCTCAAACTCCACCACCTCAGCCGTCCCCACCAAATCCTCTGCGTCACCCATCAACCCCTGATCGCCGCCCTCGCTGACCACCATTTTCGCGTCGATAAACAGGTGGAAAAAGCCAAGCACAACACCCCCCGTACCGTCGTGCGGGTCGTCCCCCTCACCCACCCCGACAGCCGCACCACAGAACTCGCGCAACTCACAGGGGGAGATTCGGCCCAAGAGGCGATCGCCTTTGCCCAATCCCTCCTCCACCAAGCCGCCCACCAACGCCGTTAACCCGAAGTACAACAGGATGCGATGACCGAGATCACCAAAAGACCCCTAAATGAGTGGACAGAGGGAAAATTACCAGTATTATTGAGGCTAACTGGTCATCACAAGAGGATTTAGTCGTTAAAATACTCTCAACTTCAAAATATTCTCAGACCCAGACACCCTAGAGCACTATGACTGCTGCATCTCAACCCACAAAACTTGAGTATTCCGGGCAGACTGTCGATGTTGTCCCGGCAGGGGAGGAAGCTCCGACAGAATTGAATCACGGGGGGGAGACCAACGGCTCAACCAGTGCCCTCGTTTCTGCCAAGGGAACCTTTTCAAATTTTCTCGCCCCCCTGAATAAGGATAGTTTTCAGCGGGTTGTGGTTGAGGTGGAAGACAAGCTCAAGGTGGTGAATCAGACCCTGAGCTTGCTCGATAGCATTATCGACAGTCAAGGCTTTGACTCCGTTCTTGATGAAATGTTGCGATCGATTACCCTCAAAACCGGGGAATTGCTCGGGGCTGATCGCACCACCATCTATTTACTCGATGATGATCAAAATGAACTGTGGTCGATCGTCGCTAAAGGCAGCGACGGCAAGCCCATTGAAATTCGCATTCCCGTAGGGCGGGGGATTGCGGGGGAAGTGGCCCAGTTTAAACAGGTGATTAACATCCCCTTTGATTTTTACGACGACCCCCGCTCCGAAGCTGCGAAGGAATTCGATAAGCGCAATAACTACCGCACCTATTCGATGCTTGCCCTGCCCCTTTTGAGTCAGGACGGGGAATTGGTGGCGGTGGTGCAACTGATTAACAAATTGGAACCGGGGCGATCGCCCGATATCCCCCTCGCCGAGCGCATCTCCCACACCGGCTTTACCGATGAAGATATTGATGTCTTTGAGAACTTTGCCCCCTCGATTCGCCTCATCCTCGAATCTTCCCGCTCCTTCTACAAAGCCACCCAGCGGCAGCGGGCTGCCAACGCCCTGATTGAGGCCACCAACTCCCTCAGCAAAGGCAACCTCGATCTCGATACCACGCTGCGCACCGTCATGGATGCCGCCAAAAAACTGATGAACGCCGATCGCAGCACCCTCTGGCTGATCGACGACGAGAAAAACGAGATCTGGACAAAAATCCCCCTACCCAATGGCAAGACGTTGGATCTGAATGTGCCTATTGGGGTGGGTTTTGCGGGTCATGTAGGTAAAACCGGGGAAACCCTCAATATTGGCTTCGACCTCTATGAGCATCCCATGGCGGAAACCTCCAAAAACACCGACGAAAAAACCAAATACCGCACCTGTAGTCTGCTCTGTATGCCGGTCTACAACTCCGATAACCAGTTAATTGGGGTCACGCAATTGGTGAACAAGATCAAACAGGGGGATCACCCCCCCTATGATCCGACCCAGTGGCCCAACGCGCCGGAATGCTGGAAAGCCAGCTTCAACCGCAGTGACCAAGAGTTCATGAAGGCGTTCAACATCCAAGCCGGGGTGGCGCTCCAAAATGCCAAACTCTTTGCGAAGGTGAAGCAGCAGGAGCAGATGCAGCGGGATATCCTGCGCAGTCTCACCAATGGTGTGATTTCCACCGATAAAAACGGTGTGGTGTTGGCGGTCAACGAGAAAGCCGAGGAGTTGCTGGGGTTTGGCAAAGATAACCCTATGGAAGGCAAGCTCATGAGCGAGTTGTTGGAAATTAAGGGTAAAGATACCGCTGAAAAAACCGAAGCCGGTCGTAAGGGGGACTTTTCAGAATCCTTTGAGCGGGCATTGCATCCGGTGGAAAATAAAGACCGCCAGCAATATTACCCTGACCAAACGATCATTTCTGCTGCCGGGGAAGAGCATAGCGTTAACCTCTCAATTAACTCCATTTCCGATGTGGCAGACCCCTCCAATGTGTCGGGGGCGTTGGTGGTGATGGATGATATTAGTGATGAGAAGCGGCTCAAGAGTACGATGTACCGCTATATGAACCAGGAGTTAGCGGAGCAGTTACTCGATGGGGGGGAAATTTTATTGGGAGGCGATCGCAAGGAAGTTTCCGTCCTCTTCTCTGATATTCGTAGCTACACCAGCCTCACGGAAAAACTCCAGGCCGAAGAAGTGGTGCAGATGCTCAACGAGTATTTTGAAGAGATGGTGGAATCGGTGTTTAACCACAAGGGCATCCTCGATAAATACATTGGTGATGCGATGATGGCGGTGTTTGGTACGCCGAATAAATTGGAAGATCACGCTCTGATGGCCACGCAAAGCGCTTTAGATATGCGTCGCCGCCTGAAGATCTATAACGATTCCCGCGCCGCCCAAGGTAAAGACATTATTAGAATTGGGATTGGGATCAATTCTGATTTTGTGATCAGCGGCAACATTGGCTCTAGTAAGCGGATGGAATTTACTGCCATTGGGGACGGGGTAAACCTCAGTTCGCGGTTGGAGGCAGCAAGTAAACAATACGGTTGCGATATTGTGATTAGTGAGAATACTTATCACCAATGTAAAGATCATATTGTCGTGCGGGAACTGGATTGTATTCGGGTGAAGGGGAAAACCCAGCCGGTGAGTGTTTACGAAGTAGTGGAGGAATTGGGGAATCCTTTACCGCCCAACCATGAGGAAGTGATTGAACTTTATCATCGCGGGCGACACCTCTATACGCACCAAAACTTTTCCTTAGCCCTCTCCTATTTTGCGACGATTTTGGAGTTAGAACCAAAGGATAAGGCGGCCTATTTACATATCAACCGCTGTCAGCATTTCCTCAAAACCCCACCCTCCAAAGATTGGGATGGGGTGTGGACAATGACGACAAAGTAGGGGCGTTGGCGTAAGCCTGCCGGAGGCACAAAAATCTTTCGCCCTTCCCCTCCTAGGCCCTTCGTGACTAGGCTCCGCCTAGTCATGTCCCATGGAGGCTCTGCCTCCTCCCCTCTGATAGCGGCAGAGCCGCCCTATTCCCGTACCATGGCAGAGCCATGGCACGAGGCTCACGAGATTTAACCCAATTTTTCGGTTGGGGTAGGGCTAGGGGGGTTGAGGCTGCGGAAATAGAGACCACCGACGAGGCTTAAAAAGAGGCCGTAGGCGAAAATTTGCACGCCGTAGAGGGTTTCACGATAGCCGAAGAGGGTTTTTAAAATAATGCCGGGGAATTGATGATCCGGGAGGATGGCGCGACCATCCCAGACTAATGGCCCTAGTAAACAGGCCTTGCCCCCTGACCAACAGAGCCAAGCCATGGCGGGATGGAGTTCGACCCAGGCGATCGCCGCCCCATCGAGATGACGCAGGGCAGAAATCACCAGGCCCGAGACAATCAGCAGCAAAAAGACCCCCATGATTTGGAAAAACTGTTTAAGGTCGATGCGCACACCCCAGCGGAAGAGGAGGAAGCCCACAATAATGGCTCCGATGAAACCGGCGATCGCCCCCAAAATCGGAATCCAACCCTGTTGAAATTTCGCTACCAAAAAAATCACCGTTTCAAACCCTTCCCGCAAGACCGCCGTCGCCACCAGGCTAAACACACCCCAACTCGCGGCCCCCGTCAGGGCAGCCGCCACCGTCCCCTCTACCTCCGCTTTGAGGGTGCGGGCTTGCTGCGTCATCCAGATCAGCATCCAACTGAGCATGGCGATCGCCACCACCCCTAACCCCATTTCCAGGAGTTGACGCACTAACACCGCTTCGGCAGTTTGCCCCTGGCCCACCCGTTGCAGGAGTCCGATCAACAAACCCCCCACGACGACACTCCCGGCGAGGCCCGCCCCAATCCCCAGATAAACGGCTTTCACGAGCC
This sequence comes from Spirulina sp. CCNP1310, assembly GCF_034932185.1. Taxonomy (NCBI): domain Bacteria; kingdom Bacillati; phylum Cyanobacteriota; class Cyanophyceae; order Spirulinales; family Spirulinaceae; genus Spirulina; species Spirulina sp. CCNP1310. The sequence goes on from NZ_JAYGHW010000003.1 coordinate 113,545, forward strand.
GGGGCTGTTGAGCTTGGCGAATACAGGCAAGGACAATCCCCACGACGAGGGCGGCTTCCACGCCTTCCCGGAGCGTGACTAAAAAAGTGGGAATGGCGGCGCTCCAATCCATAATGCTCTCTGTTGCTTGCTTGCAGGTTGAGCATGAGGGTACAGCTTCTGATCAGGATTGGCAAGGGATGGGCGGATCGCTAACTCCGCAATACATAGCCCACGCCTCGCACCGTATGGATCAAACGCTGGGGATTATGCACCTCTAACTTAATCCGCAACGCCCGCACATAGACTTCAATAATGTTGGATTCCCCCATGAAATCGAAGCCCCACACCTGTTCGAGGATTTGATCTCGCGTCAGGACTTGGCGGGGATGGCGCAGGAGTAGTTCTAACAGATCAAATTCCCTGGCGGTGAGTTCGATCGCCTGTTGGTTGCGATAGACTTCGCGGGTGAGGCGATGGAGGGAGAGGTCGGCAAAGGTGAGCAGGTCGGATTCCGTAGCATGGCTGCGGCGCAATTGGGCTTTTACCCTTGCTAACAGTTCCTCAATACTAAAAGGCTTGGTGACATAATCATCGGCTCCGGCATTTAAACCCGTGACGCGATCGCTCACTTCATCCTTGGCGGTGAGCAAAATTAGTGGCACTTGTACCCCGGTATTGCGTAACCGTAAACAGAGATCAACCCCCGAAATTCCCGGCAACATCCAATCCACAATTAATAACTGAAACGGTTGATTGCGGGCGAGAGTAAGTCCATCCATGCCATTATTGGCAACAGTGACACAATAGCCTTCTAGCTCCAATTCTCCCGCGATAAAAGCAGAAAGCTTCCCGTTATCTTCAATCAGTAAAATGTGATCAGCCATGGGTTTGCCAGAGAGGAAGACTGAGGGTAAATGTGCTGCCTTTGCCGGGTTGGGAACGGAGCGTAATGTGGCCTTGCATCCCTTCAATTAGACTTTTAGCGATCGCCAACCCCAGCCCCGTCCCTTGCTGCGATCGCGCCTCATCCCCCCGATAGAACCGCTCGAAAATCCGCTGTTGATGGGGGAAAGGAATACCAATGCCGCGATCACACACATGAATCATCCCCACCCCTTCCCCCCGTTCTAACACCAATTCAAGGGGTTGATCCAGGGCAGAATATTTCAAACCATTATCCACCAGATTAATTAATACCTGTTGTAACCGATCCTGATCGGCACAGACCACCAGATCCGCCGGGGGAGCTTTGAGGGTAATGGGGCGATCACTCACCGCCTCACTCATGGCCACCACCTCAGCTACTAATGTATTTAAACTCACGGGATTAAGGCGAAAATGAAGGTGGCCACTATCAGCCCGCGCCAGATCTAATAAATCCTCCAACATCCGAATTGTCCGCTCTGCTTCCGCCGTTGCCGTTTCAATAGCCTGCTGTTGATAGGCACTTAAATTCGTTCCCCGCCGCAACAAACTTTGTAAATATCCCACCACCACCGTTAAGGGTGTACGCAACTCATGGGAAACATTGCCCACAAATTGCCGTTGTTGCTCCCAAGCCCCCGATAGGCGCAATAACATCGCATTAAAAGCTTGGGCTAGTCCTAAAATTTCTGCTGGTGCTTCCTGGAGTTGCAATTGTGCGCCGCTGAGGTCATCAGCGGAAACTGCGCTAGCCACTTGACTCATCGCCGCGAGGGGCTGCATCGCCCGGCGAATCCGTTGGGAAATTGTTGCCATTAACAACACAATGGCCACCATACTCACCCAAAATAAACCCCACAAACTGGCATTTAATTTTTGTTGATCGAGGGTAATATCCTGGGAAAGATAGAGCTTCCCCACGGTTTGCCCCTTAACCGTAATCGGTGTACCACAGAGAACAATATTGCGATCGCCAAACCGCACCACCTGGGGTTTTACTGGTACTGCGGGCATTTGGTTGACATCCCCTAACAGGATCGTCGTGGGTTGAGTTATGGTAGATTGAGCCAACACCCGTCCATCTTCCCCCCGCACCCACACCATCAACCCGGGCCGAGAAACCCGCTTAATGGTGCGATCTAAACCCGTTTCTATGGAACCCATCTCACTATAAAGTTCCAACTGATCTGGAAAACGCATCGCAATATATTCGAGGGTTTGTTTATGGGCTGCTACCAAATTTTGCTCCATCTGCCAAGCAGCCCACATGGCAACAGTTCCCAGTCCTAAAATTGAAATTGTCACCAATTCTAGAGTGAGGCGAAATTGCAAAGAAGACGGCACAAGTTGGATACGGAGCCAGCGAGGGATAATCATTTTAAATTCAAGTTTCCAGCAATTTTTAGCCACAATTGGCATGGATAGAAGGGTTTAAAATAAGTTTGCTGTCCCCTGTTGGGGGTCAAATCTAAACCGCTGTTGATAATTGGTTTCACCATAGAGATTAAAGCTAATTGTGGGTTCATCTCCGAGGGCTTCGACTTGGTGAATGGCATCGGGAAGAAAGGTGATCAGATCCCCAGGGAAGAAGGTCAGATCGCCCGCCGCTTCAATGTGGTTAGGATTGGTTAAACTTCGCCGCCAAAAACGATTTTTTTCCTGCCCTGCCAAGAGGGCAACAATTCCCCAAGTCCCATGGTTATGAATGGGGGAAACCGTCCCCCCTGCCCAAGCCACCATCTGGACGGTTAGGGGAAAATCTGGCTCATCGTAGAGCATCGATACTGACCAGCCGGTTTCTGGATCGGGGAGCGAAACACTCCAGGCTAACCAGGGGGAATTTTCGATCAAGGTTCGCACCAAGGGACAAATGAGCTTCAGCCGTTGGCGATCGCTCTCCACTCTTACCAAGATATCCTCAACATCAGTTAAAAAGCGATAGAGGCGATAGGGTTGGGGTGGGGGTTCAGGGTGAAGATGGGTTTGGGCGGTACAGGTTCCGCGCTCATCGATGAGCCAATCTTGTCCGGCCATGTTTTTTTACGAAAATAGTGCGGGAGTCTGAAAGCCCCGTCGCTTTAGCGCGGGGATGAAAGACGACAGGGCGACTTTAGTCGCCGTCCTTGCAGGGCGGCTTATATTGTGCGCTAGGATATAGACATGATTGTACTAGAGTTTAAAGCCTACGGAAAGCCCCAGCAATTCAGCGCCATAGACGAGGCGGTGAGAACAGTCCAGTTTATCCGAAACAAAGCCATCCGTTATTGGATGGACAACCGGGGAACT